>JBBREA010000021.1:0-34498 GCA_038203385.1 Acidimicrobiales bacterium
GGCGAGCGCTACTCGGACCTCTACAGCCGGCTGCTGAAAGACAACATCATCTTTCTGCAGACTCCCATCGACGACACGATCGCCTCGCTCATCTGTGCCCAGTTGATTCACCTCGAGTCTGAGAATCCTGAAAAGGACATCAACATCTACATCAACAGCCCAGGCGGCGACATCACGTCGCTGTTCGCGATCTACGACACGATGCAGTTCGTCCGCAACGACATCGCCACCATCTGCCTGGGTCAGGCAGCCTCGGCGGCAGCGGTGCTGTTGGCCGCTGGCACCAAAGGTAAGCGTCTTGCGTTGCCACACAGCCGGGTCCTCCTCCACCAGCCGCACGGCCAAGTTGGATACGGCCAGGTCACCGACCTCGAGTTGGCGGCCAAGGAAATTCTCCGCATGCGGGATCTCCTGGACATCATTCTCGCCAAGCACACCGGTCAGCCACTCGAGAAGATTCACGCCGACACAGACCGCGACTTCGTCATCGAAGCCGACGAGGCCGTGGAATACGGCATCATCGACCTGGTGATCTCGTCTCGCGACAGTGTCGACACCACCGCTGCTATCCGGTAGCGCCATCCATGAGTAGGACGCGGGGCGCTAGTAACGTCCGCCCGTCGGCTAACGTCGGCGCGCAGGCTGGCACGTACGTTCGGTACTGTCTGCCCGCATCAACAAGTTCGAGAATCGGGAAGGGGGAACGATCACATGGCCAAATTCGGAGACACCGGTGAACTGTTGAAGTGTTCGTTCTGTGGCAAATCCCAAAAACAGGTCAAGAAGCTCATCGCTGGCCCCGGTGTGTACATCTGTGACGAATGCATCGACCTGTGCAACGAGATCATCGAGGAAGAGCTCGCCGAGCCCGGTGAACTGACCTTCGACCAGTTGCCCAATCCGCGTGAGATTCGTGAGTTCCTCGACGACTACGTGGTCGGCCAAGACGAAGCGAAGAAGATCCTCTCGGTCGCCGTCTACAACCACTACAAGCGCATCCAGTACCAGCAGTCAGCGGGTATCGGTCGCCGCGGCGACGTGGAGCTCCAGAAGTCCAACATCCTCATGCTCGGCCCCACTGGATGTGGCAAGACACACCTCGCACAGACGCTTGCACGCATGCTCAACGTGCCATTTGCCGTGGCCGACGCCACCGCGCTCACCGAGGCCGGCTACGTCGGCGAAGACGTCGAGAACATCCTGCTCAAGCTCATTCAGGCTGCCGACTTCGACACCAAGCGCGCCGAAACCGGCATCGTGTACATCGACGAGATCGACAAGATCGCCCGCAAGAGCGAGAACCCGTCGATCACCCGCGATGTGTCAGGCGAAGGTGTACAGCAAGCGCTCCTGAAGATCCTCGAAGGCACGCAGGCTTCTGTGCCACCTCAGGGCGGCCGCAAGCATCCTCATCAAGAGTTCATCACCGTCGACACCACCAATGTGCTGTTCATCTTGGGTGGGGCCTTCGCAGGGCTGGAATCCATCATCGAGCGTCGCATCGGTCAGCAAGGCGTGGGTTTCCACGGCACGGTGCGCAACAAGCGCGACTCGGACCCCGGCGAGTTGTTCGCCCAGGTGCTTCCGGAAGACCTGGTGAAGTTCGGCATGATTCCCGAGTTCATCGGCCGGTTGCCAATGGTCGGTGTCGTTCGTTCACTCGATCGCGATGCGCTCATCCAAATCCTCACCGAACCCAAGAACGCCCTGGTCAAGCAGTATCAGAAGGTGTTCGAGTTCGAAGACGTCGAGCTGGAGTTCACCGAAGACGGCCTCACCGCCATCGCCGACCTGGCGGTGCTGCGCTCAACTGGTGCACGCGGCTTGCGGGCGATCCTCGAAGAGGTGTTGTTGCCGTCGATGTACGACCTTCCGGGTCGCACCGACATCGGCAAGGTCGTGATCAACGAAGAGACGGTGCGCAACAAGGCGCTCCCAA
Organism: Acidimicrobiales bacterium; assembly: GCA_038203385.1. GTDB lineage: Bacteria > Actinomycetota > Acidimicrobiia > Acidimicrobiales > Ilumatobacteraceae > Ilumatobacter. The sequence continues at coordinate 1,940 of JBBREA010000021.1, forward strand.
CCCTCGTGCCTCGCAAGGCCAACCCCAACCGCCAACGCCGCGCCGCCAGCTGAGAACACCGGGTCAGTCGTCGGGCTCGTTCGCTGATTGACTCGCGCGTGTGAACTTTGACGACGCGCTTGCGTATCTGGAGGACCACGCCTCGTACGACACCACCGGGCGTATCGACAATCCATCGATCGATGTGATCAGTGCGTTGTGTGCAGCCATGGGTGACCCGCAGCACGCCCAACCGGTCATTCACGTCACCGGCACGAATGGCAAAGGGTCGACGGTGCAGATGATCACGCGGCTGCTGATGGCACAAGGGCTCGTGGTCGGGTCGCTCACCAGCCCGCACCTCGAACGAGTCAACGAGCGAATCCGTCGCAACGGTGAGCTGATCAGCAACGAAGAGTTCGGCGAGATGATTGCTGCGGTTGCCGACCTGGAAGCGATCGTCGGCGTTCGCCCGTCGTACTTCGAAGCCGTCACCGCAGCCGCGTTTCGCTGGTTCGCCGACGTCGCAGTCGACGTCGCCGTCGTGGAGGTCGGCATGCTCGGCCGTTGGGATGCGACCAACGTCGTGAACGCTCAAGTCGCAGTCGTGACGAACATCGGGTTGGACCACACGGAGTTCGCTGGCCCAACCTTGGCCCACATTGCGTCGGAGAAGGCGGGCATCATCAAAGCTGAAAGCGCTGCGATCATCGGTGAAGCCGACCCCGAGCTGGTGGAGATCTTTCGCGCCGAGGGTGGAGCGTCCACGTTGGTTCGCGACGTAGATTTCGAGGTCGTCGACAACGCCCTCGCGATCGGTGGGCGATCGCTCGACATTCGTACGCCGACCACGGTGTACTCCGATCTGTTCCTACCGTTGCACGGTGCACACCAAGGAGACAACGCCGCGGTGGCCCTGGTGGCTGTGGAGACGTTCTTCGCCGCACCGCTGGCTGAAGACGTGGTGCAGGAAGGCTTTGCCAACGTCGAGATGCCCGGTCGTTTCGAAGTGTTGGGTGTGCAGCCGCTCACCATCATCGATGCTGCGCACAACCCACCAGGTGCCGACGTCTGTGCCGAAGTGTTCTTCGGTGATTTCAACCCCGACGGACGCCGCATCCTCGTGGTGGGAACACTCCGCGACCCGGTGGCCATGCTTGCTGCGCTACGGGCCGACGAGTTCGACGTCGTTCACGCCTGCACCGCACCGTCTCCACGTGGTGTCGCTGCGGTCGACGTGGCTCGAGCAGCCCGCGACATGGGCTGCGAAGAGGTCTATGTGCACGACACCGTCGAGCAGGCGTGCCGCGCAGCCATGCGCAACGCTGATGCCGACGACGCCGTTCTCGCCACCGGGAGTATCTACGTCGCAGGCAGCGCGCGATCTGCCCTGCGCGATCTCAAGCCATAACGTCCGGGAGCCATAAGGTCCGGGAGCCATAACGTCCGGGCTCGATGTGACGACGACCGGGGCGGGCGCGACAAGATGCGCCGATAGCGTTGTCAGCCATGTCTGATCGCACACTGGTACTGCTCAAGCCCGACGCTGTCGAGCGCAAACTCGTCGGCTCGATCGTCGGTCGATTCGAGGCCAAGAATCTCACCATCGCTGCCATGGAACTGCGCAGCCTCGACGCCGACATCTTGGCCCGTCACTACGAAGAGCATGTCGGCAAAGGCTTCTACGGCGAGCTCGTCGAGTTCATGGGCCGTGGCCCCGTCGTCGCACTGGTGATCGAGGGCCCCGAAGACACATGGGAAGTGGTCCGCAAGATGATGGGTGCCACCAACCCTCGCACCGCTGAGCCGGGCACCATCCGCGGTGACCTCGGCATCCTGTTCACCGAAAACCTCGTGCATGGCAGCGACTCGCTGGCCAGCGCAGAGCGCGAGATCGGCATCTTCTTCCCGAATCTGTAGCCTTCGGGGGTAGGCGCGACCTGACGATCTTGCGCGAAGACTGATAGCAATACACCTGAAGCGATACACGGATCACGGCCGAAGGGAGGTCGATATGGCACGAAGTAACCCGCTGAGCTTGGGCCGCGACCTCGCGATCGACCTCGGCACAGCAAACACACTGATCTACGCACGTGGTCTCGGCATCGTTCTCGATGAACCGTCAGTGGTCGCTGTCAACATCAACGACGGTCGCCCGGTTGCTGTAGGTGTTGAAGCCAAGCGCATGATGGGCCGAACGCCCAACCACATCAAGGCCATCAGGCCGTTGAAAGATGGTGTCATCGCCGACTTCGAAGTGTGCGAAAAGATGTTGCGGTACTTCATCCAGAAGGTGCATGCATCGAAGTGGTCCAAGCCCCGCATGATCATCTGCGTGCCATCCGGCATCACCGGTGTCGAGCAACGTGCAGTGCAAGACGCGGCGGAGTATGCCGGTGCTCGCAAGCCGGTGCACATCATCGAAGAACCCATGGCGGCAGCGATCGGGGCGGATCTCCCGGTGCACGAACCCAGCGGCAACATGATCGTCGACATCGGCGGCGGTACCACCGAAGTGGCCGTGATCAGTCTCGGCGGCATCGTGACGGCGCAGTCGGTTCGGGTAGCTGGTGACGAACTCGACGACGCGATCATGCAGTACGTCAAGAAGGAGTTCTCGCTCGCCATCGGGGACCGCACGGCCGAAGAGATCAAGATCCAGATGGGTTCTGCGTGGCCCATGAAAGAAGAGCTCACGGCAGACATCCGCGGACGCGACCTCGTGTCGGGCTTGCCGAGAACCATCCAGTTCACCACCGAACACGTACGTGAAGCCCTCGCAGAGCCGGTCAGTGCCATCATTGACGCCGTGAAGACCACCCTCGACAAGACGCCTCCCGAGCTGGCTGCCGACATCATGGAAGACGGCATCACGCTCACCGGTGGTGGAGCGTTGCTGGGCGGCCTTGATCTGCGCCTTGCGCACGAGACCGGTATGCCGGTCCGAGTCGCCAATGAGCCGCTGTACAGCGTGGTCATCGGCTCGGGACGAGCCCTCGAGAACATCGACGCCATGCGTGGCTTGATGTCTCTCGGCGGCGACGACTGATCCGGCGAGCCCGTGGCGATCTACAACGCCGGCAGGCGTCGAACCATGCTGATCTTGCTGCTGACATCGGTGATGTTGATCACCATCGATCTACGTGGTAACGCCCTCCTCGACGCGACTCGATCTGGTTTCGACTACGCATTTCGACCCTTCGAAGTTGCCGCGGAGGTCGTCACCAAGCCGGTGGAGCGCATGTGGTCCGGCATCACGACGGTCGACGACCTCCGGCGCGAAAACGAAATGCTGCGGGCCCAACTCGACCAACAACGGGCCGACCAGATAACGAACCAGAACGCTCTTGCCGAGAACCAAGAGCTGCGAGCCCTGCTGAACCTCGACTCGCTGGCAGACCTCGACAAGGTGCCGTGTACCTCGATCGGTGTCAGTGCGTCGAACGACCTGCAGGTGGTCGAGATCGACTGCGGTTCGATCGATGGTGTGCGCGAGGGCATGCCGGTCATCAACCAGGCTGGTCTGGTCGGAAAGATCACTCGGGTCTACCCAGAGACCAGCGTGGTCATGCTCATCACCGACCTCAGCTATCACGTCGAGGTCAAGATCGTCTCGCGAGCCGAACCCGAAGAACTGGAGAGTCCTCCCTCCACATCGCCGAGCGGGTTCCCGCTCGACTCGCTGCCGGGCATCGCTGACGATCTGTCGTCCACGACGACATCCAGCACCACGACCACATCACCGTTCTTCGTCACCACCACGACCACGACGACACTTCCACCTACCAGTACGAGCGCCGGGCTACCGGGTGTGGTTCCGGGCTCGGGTGCGGTTCCCGAAGACATCACCGGCGCCCCCACGTCGTCGACCTCGTCGACGACATCCACCACGTCCACCACCCTGCCACCGGTCACCCGCGAGACGGGTGTGCTCGACGGGTACGGCGAAGGTTCGCTGCCTCGTGTGCGCCTCATCGATGACTCGGTGCAGTTCGGCACCATCGACATCGGTGATCAGATTCTCACCACTGGCGGACGCAACAGCCTCGCTCCGCCCAACATCCCCATCGGTGTGGTCGCCAACATCATCGAGAATCCTGGAGTCTCGGGCCGACAGTTCGAGATTCAGCCGAGTGCAGACATCAACCGCCTCAACTCGTTGCTCGTGCTGCTCTACCAACCGTCGACCGAGCTCAGCGGTGGGTGATGTTCGCCGCGATCTGGCATAGTTCGCTGCCTCGCGTCGTACCACTCGGTATGGCGCTCCTCGCCATCCAGAAGACGTTGTTCGTCGAAATCCAGCCGTTCGGCGTGATCGTGCAAGTCGTTCTTGCATTTGCGGCATCTGCTGGGGTGGTTGGCGGTCCCGAACGAGGGGCGATCACCGGGTTCATTCTCGGCATCATCTTCGACCTGTCTACGGGTAGTCCGCTTGGCTCCACGTCGATTGCGATGGGCGTGGCCGGATATTCGGCAGGTTGGCTGGACGTGATTCGCATCGACACCAACTGGTGGTTGGCCGCGCTCTTCGTCGGCGTTGCGTCTGGAATCGGCGAGTTTCTCGTTCCGGTCATTCGTCGATTCGTCGGAGAAGAGAACGCGTTCACACCAGACCTCGCCACCGTGATCCCAGTCGTGGCAGTCAGCGCCGCAATACTCAGCCTGGTGCTCGTACCGACGGCTCGTTGGGCGCTGCAAATCGAGCCACCGGTATGGAAAGCGCCACGAGAATGAGACGGACGTGGGAATGAGGCCGAACGCACCCACCCCTTGTGTCGCGATTCACGGCAGCCTGCTGTCATCAAACTGTCATATCGTGCGAGACTTGCGACATGGCGATTGATCGGCGCGCGACCCGACTCGGGGTGCTCGGGCTCGTCGGCATCATCCTCTTTTCGCTCATCGGTGTTCGGTTGTGGTTCTTGCAAACGGTCAAGGCCGACGAGTTGCAAGAGCGGGCGACCATCTCGGCTACTCGTCTGGTGCGGATTGCGCCCGAGCGAGGTCGGATCTTCGACACTGACGGTCGCATCCTCGCCGGCAACAAGCGGGTGCTCACCGTTGCCGTCGACTGGCAACTCTTGCGCCGTCAAACTCAGCGAACCGAGATCTTCACTCGGCTCTCGGGGTGGGTCCAGGTGCCTGTGGAGGAACTCGAGGCCCGTTTCGACCGACAGATCGACAGCCCGTTCCTCCCGTTTCCCATCAAGCGCAACATCGACGAGCCGACGGCAATTGCCATCCTCGAACGTGTCGAAGACTTCCCAGGCGTGGAAGTGCTGACGGAGTGGGAGCGCATCTATCCGTACGCGCCGCATGCTTCACACGTTGTTGGCTACATGGGCGCGATCACCGATGAACAGGTCGACGACCGCCTGGCGGAGGGGTACCTACTCAGTGAACGGGTCGGCCAGTTCGGAGCCGAGCGCTACTTCGAACGTGAGTTGCACGGTGAGTGGGGCTACCAGAAGATCGAAGTCGACGCTGCCAACCGGCCCATCCGCGTCATCGAGAATGTCCCTCCGATCAATGGTCTCGACATCCAGCTCACGATCGATCTCGAGCAGCAGCAATTCGTCGAACAGCAGTTGGAAACCACGCTCAAGGCCAGACGCACGGTGACGGTGCCGAACCCGAACGTGTTCAAGGACGACCTGGGCCGCGTCGAACGACTGGACATCACATCGCCCGAAACCGTGGCGTACAAGGCGCCAGCAGGCGCGGCGCTCATCATGAACTACCAGAACGGCCAGATCGCAGCGATGGCAAGCTATCCATCGTTCGACAACCGGTGGTTCGAGGCCGGGCTGTCGCGAACCAAGTTCCAAGAGATCTTCCCGTCGAAGAACCCCGACGGCACCGACATCGACCCAGACCAATCGATCCTGGTGAACCGTGCCATTCAGGGTCGCTACAACTTGGGTTCCACCTTCAAAGTCTTCACCGCCTTCGCGGCGTTGAATACGGGTCTCATGTCTCCGGGCGAGTTCTACGAGGACACCGGCAGTTACAAGCTGCGTACGGTGAAACCCGACCTCTGCAACTCGGGTCTGGTGCGATGCGAGTACAAGAACGCCACGTGTCAGAACGGTCGGCCGTGCGTGTACGGCAACGTCGACGTGGAGACAGCGCTCGCGGTGTCGTCCGACGCCTTCTTCTACCGCATCGGCGAAGACATCTTCGACCTCAACAACAACCTGCCAGTGCTGCAAGAGCAAGTGTCACAGTTCTCGTTCGGGTCCGATACCGGAATCGAGCTTCCGTTCGAGTTCGACGGCACCGTGCCCGACGCCGAACTCAAGCGAGAGTACGCCGACCTCGGAATCATCAGCGACGACGAGGGTCGTAGCTATTACGTCGGCGACAACGTGCAGCTCGCGATCGGACAGGGCCTCTTGTCGGCTACGCCGATGCAACTTGCCACCGGCTATGCCACCCTCGCCAACGGTGGTCTCGTCTTGCAACCCACCATTCTCAAAGCGATCTGGAACCCAGGCGTGCCCGACGGCGACCCGGGCTACGCCGACTTGTCGAAGGGCACCCTGCACACCGAAGCTGGCGGGCCCAACATCGTGCGCACCGTACGGATGACTGCGGAGGTTCGCGACCCGATCGTTCGCGGGCTCCGTCGAGTGATCACCGGCCCAGGCTCGGCGAACGGACGATCCACCACCGGCGAAGAGATCTTCGATGACTACCCGGCCGAAGCCATACAGGTCGCCGGCAAGACCGGTACGGCGCAGGGTGCCAACAACTATCCGTGGAACGACTCGTCCGTGTTCGCTGCCTTCAGCGTCGACGCCGCCCAGCCAACGTTTCCTGACCTCGAGAACCCATACGTGGTCGTGTCCTTCCTCGAGAAGGCCGGGTACGGCTCACAGGCTTCAGCGCCGTTGACGAAATGCACGTACCTCATGCTGTCCGGGGCGATCATCCCCGACCCGATCGAGCCGTCGGCTCCGCTCGACCTCACGCAAACCGTTGCAGCGCCCTCCCAGTCGAAACTCAACACCTCACAACTCACCGGCCCAGACGGGTGTTGGACACACGAGTTCCTGCCGAGCAGCGTGCTCACCAACACACGCTCCGTCGAGTGATCGGCGGCATCGGTGGCATTTCCCTTTCTGGACCGGAAGGCCGATAGCGGTCTCGGCAACATCCGATCGAGCCCTGGCGATCCCAGCCGAAATGTCGACTGGGTACTGCTCATCTTGCAAGGCATCCTGACGGTCGCAGGGTGCTTCATCATCTTCTCGGCTTCTCGATTCCAGATCGATGGAGATCCTTACGCATTCGTCACCCGTCAGGTGGTGTTCGCCATCATCGCCGCCGTCGTCATGGTTGCCGTGATGTCAGTCGACTACGAGTGGTTCAAAGAGCGCGCTGCATTTCTGTACGGCGCAACCGTGGTGCTGCTGGTGCTGCTTCTGTTGCTCGGCATCGTCAGCGGACAGGACCGCATCTCGTTCGACGTCGGCCCGTTCAACGTGCAACCAGCGGAACTGTCAAAGTTCACCGTGCTCCTCGCGTTGTGCGCCTACCTGGCCGACGAGCGCGACGACGAGGTCACCTACGCCCGCTTCCTCGGAGGTCTGATCATGGTGGGGGTTCCCACCGTGCTGATCATCTTGCAGCCCGACCTCGGGTCGGCGTCGGTGCTGATCACGATCGCAATGGGCGTGTTGTTGGTGGCAGGAGCGAAACCGAAGTACATCGCACTCATCACAGCACTGTCGTTCACCACCGTCGCAACGGCTTTCTTCGGCGGGTTCGTCAACGACTACCAAAAGGAACGACTGCGAGTGTTCCTCGATCAGGAAACGACCGATCCACTGCTCGAGGACGCCGTCTACCAGGTGCGCAACGCCATCCGGGCCACTGGAACCGGCGGTGTGTGGGGCAAGGGTTGGCTACAAGGAGACCTCACCAACCAGCAACGCGTGCCCGTGCAGTGGGCCGACTTCCCGTTCTCCGCCGTGGCCGAACAATTCGGTCTCGTCGGATGTGCAGTCTTGCTGGGATTGTTGGGCCTGACCTTGGCGCGAATCGTTCGAATTGCCACGCTGTCGCGAGACCGACTGGGTACGTACCTGTGCGCCGGGGTCTTCACCATGCTCTTGTGGCAGGTGTTCCAGAACGTCGGCATGACGCTGGGGATCATGCCGGTGACGGGGTTGCCGATGCCGTTCATTTCGTACGGTGGGTCGAGCTTGATCACGTACTTCGCAATGTTCGGCATCATTCAGTCCGTACACATGCGCCGCATGCGCTGAGGCGGGTTGGATGCGGCGATCGCTGCGTTGCGCTTCGCCGCTCACACCGAAAGTCGCCTCTGGTTCCCCTGAGCCGGGCCAGCTTCGGCGATCGCTGCGTTCCGTCTCACCGCTCATCGCCTGAAGGCGACTCGGGTTCGTCGCGCCTTGCGCTCTCCAAACCTGACTCCGGCTCAGTTTTAGATTTGAACTCTTTCGTGGAACTCACCTCGGCTGGCCGGGTCCGGCGTGGGTGTTCCCGTTCGCTGTAAGCTCTGTGCAACATGTCTAGCCTTTGGCCGCGGATTGAACCGCTCCTGGCCCGGGTGCAGAAACCAGCTCGCTACATCGGTTGCGAGGACGGCGCTACCACTCCCCGCCACGACAAGCTCGGGGGGAACGCGGTGGCGTGGCTCTTCGCATACCCCGACACGTACGAGATCGGGCTGCCCAACCAGGGGCTTCAGATCCTCTACGAAATCCTGAACGAACGCAGCGATGCCGTTGCCGAGCGGACGTACGCGCCCTGGAGCGATCTCGATGCGGAACTCCGACGGTCGGGCGTGCCGTTGTTCTCCGTCGATTCCCACCGCGCCGCCAACGACTTCGACATCTTGGCGTTCAATCTGTCGTCCGAACTCGTGTTCACCAACGTGTTGAACATGATCGACCTCGCAGGGTGCCCAGTGCGAGCGAGCGATCGTGCCGACTCAGACCTCGTGGTGATCGTCGGTGGTCATGCCGCCTTCAATCCGGAACCGCTCGCTGACTTCATCGATGCTGCAGTGCTCGGTGAAGGCGAGGAAGTTGTTGCCGAGATCAATGCCGTCATGCTCGAGTGGAAACTGTCCGGTCGGCGCGATCGAGAGTCGTTCCTCCGCCGACTCTCTCAGGTGCCGGGCGTCTACGCGCCGTCCATGTACGACGTCACCTACCTCGACTCGCTGCCAGGTGAGTCGATCGGGTCGATCGCCGCCGTCAGACCGCGCTATCCCGACGTTCCAGCGACGGTCGACAAACGCACGGTCGCTGACCTCGGCGAGTGGCCATATCCGAAAAGGCCTCTGGTGCCGCTCACCGAAGTGGTGCACGACCGGTTGAGCGTCGAAATCTTTCGCGGTTGTACTCGCGGCTGCCGATTCTGTCAGGCGGGAATGATCACGCGCCCCGTTCGGGAGCGGCCTGCCGAGCAGGTGCGCACCATGATTCGCGACGGTCTCGCCCGAACCGGCTACGACGAGGTCAGCCTGACGTCGTTGTCCACCGCAGACTTCTCCGACATCGAACCGGTCGTACGCGGCGTGTTGGAAGACTCTCGCAAGGTCGTTGGTTCGTGCGACACGCTCACCATCAACCTGCCGTCGCTGCGGGTGGATGCGTTCACGGTGGGGCTTGCTGGCGAAGTGAACAACGGACGTCGCAGCGGGCTGACGTTCGCTCCCGAGGGCGGTTCCTGGCGCCTTCGAAAGGTCATCAACAAGCTGATCACCGAAGAAGACCTGTACGGCGCCGTCGACTCGGCGTTCAGTCAGGGCTGGAGCCGCATCAAGCTGTACTTCCTCACCGGACTTCCCACCGAAACCGACGAAGACACCTTGGGTATCGCCGAACTGGCCCGCAACTGTGTGGAGATCGGCAAACGCCACACCAATCGGGCCGCCATCACGATCAGCCTCGGTGGTTTCGTGCCCAAGCCCCACACGCCATTCCAATGGTTCGGTCAGACCACAGAGACAGAACTCCGCCGCCGCATCTATCTGCTGCGCGAGGCAGTCAAGCCAATGCGTGGCGTCACGCTGAAGTGGCACGACTGGGAGGCCACTGCAGCGGAAGGCATTTCGAGTCGAGGTGATCGGCGGGTGGGCGCGGTCATCGAACGTGTATGGCGCGACGGCGGCCTGTTCCAAGAATGGGGCGAGCACTTCGATCTCGACCGTTGGCGGCGAGCGCTCGACGACGAAGGCCTGTCTCTGGATTGGTACGTGTTCCGTCACCGAACACAAGATGAAGTACTGCCGTGGGATCACCTCACCGCAGGGTTGCACAAAGACTTTCTGTGGAACGACTGGCAAGACGCGCTTGCTGAATCTGGTGTCGAGGACTGCCGGTGGACCCCCTGCTACGACTGCGGAGTATGCACCGGGTACGGCATCGAGCACGTCGTGGCGTCGCCCATGGCCCCGGCCGGAGGAAGCCAAGGCACCGGCCAAGACTTGTCACGGGGAGGCGAAGTACCGGTGGCCCTGCTCGCCACCCCTCGTCGTCGGGGGCCAACTGAACCAGCCGAGGCAACGGCTGAGCCAACTGTGGACCTGGTTGCTTCGGGGGCCGCGTCATGAAGCTCCGACTGCGTTCGAGCAAACTCGGCAAAGTTCGTTTCACCAGCCATCGAGATGCTGCCCGAATGTGGGAGCGCGCCATGCGCCGCGCCAATCTTCCGGTGGCAGCCAGCGAGGGATTCACGCCCCGCCCCAAGATCAGCTTCGGTCTCGCTCTGCCTACCGGCGGCGAGTCGATAGCCGAATACGTCGACATTGATCTGCAGCCTGACGTGAACGCGGCAGACGTCGATCTCGACGCCCTTCCCAGAGGCCTCAGCGCGGCATTGCCGATCGGCTTCGACGTACTCGTCGCGGTCGAACGGCCGGTTGGAAAGGGCTCACTCCAAGAGATGGTCACATCGTGCACGTGGCAGCTCTGGAGTCCATACCTCGGCGCCGACGACTACCAACGCGCCGAACAGCTCCTCGAATCGACAGAACTCATCATCGAGCGTGAGCGCAAGGGGAAGCGCAGCGCGGATGATGTCCGATCGATGATCTTGAATTTGCGATGCGGTGACGATCCCGTTTCGTTTCCGTACAGCAACGACATCCCGGCCTCGGCGCTCGATGACATGGGTCCTGCCCGGCTCATCGTCGACTTGGCCACGGTCGGGCGCGCGCTGCGCCCGAGCGAACTCGCCGAACTGGCATTCCCGAACCACGACGCACGCGACGTTCGGGCCTTACGTACACACCAATGGATTGATGACGGCGATGGCCGCCGCGAAGTGCTCACTCTGCCTTCGTCGCCCCTCGACGTCACGGCGAGCGCCCTCGGGGCGTTCGCATGAGAAGGGACCACTTACATGGACGACAACGACACCGGCATCAGCAACCACGCCGACGAAAGTCACGCTGAGGCGACGCTGGACCGACAGGGTGCCGACAGTGCTGACACCCAAGATTTCGACACGACTGCTGAGTCTGACTCTGCCGACGACGGTTCGCCCGTTTCGGACGTCGTGCGCAAGCGTCGGCGGGGGTCCCGTGGGGGACAGGGTCGCAGACGACCCTCGGCCGGCTCTCCCGATGACGACGACGCGGTTACCGCCGATGACGCCGACGACGGAGACTCGGACGACGGAGACTCGGACGACGACGAGTCGGACGACGACGGCGATGTAGCGGGTTTCGACGTGTATGCGGCCAACGAAGATGATCACGGATACGTCGTGTCGTCGATGCCTGACGAGATGCCAGAGCCCATTCGGGAGGGGCGCGTCAAGGACCCCGAGGCAGCCGAGCGTTCGCTCGTTCGCCGCCCGCAAATCGGTGACACGCGGGCTGCTCCCCGGCCGGCATCGCCTCCACCAGGACCCGCCGCGTCACATGGTGACGAAGATGCCCAAGGCGCTGCGACCAAGCCGACTCGGGGAAGGCGTCGCGGCAAAGGCGCCAGCACTGGAACGGTGGCGAAGGTGAGTGATCGAGATGTCACACCCGATGCTTCCGGGCAGAAGGTGGACCCTGATCTCAAGGCTCGAACTGATCGCAACGACCGCAACGACGGCAAGTCGAAAAAGCGCCGCGGTGTCAAAGGCAAGAGCGGCAAAGCCGACCAGGCTGATCAAGACCTGATCGAGTTGCGGAGCGGTCGCGAACGAAACGGCAAGCCGATCGGCCGCTACTTCATGTGTGTCCAGGTCCGACCTGGCGTTGCTCAGGTTGCCGTGTTGGAAGGCCGCAATCTCATCGAGCACTACGTCAGCCGCCCATCGGACGACGTCGCCCAGATCCACGGCAACGTCTATCTCGGTCGCGTTCAGAACGTGTTGCCCGGCATGGAGGCAGCGTTCGTCGACATCGCCACCCCGAAGAACGCTGTGCTGTACCGGGGCGACGTGCAGTACGACGCAGAAGACATCGAAACTCGTGGAAAGAACGCGCGGATCGAAGACATCCTCCGGGCCCGCCAGATGATCATGTGCCAGGTCACCAAGAACCCGATTAGTGCCAAGGGCGCTCGGCTCACCCAAGAGATTTCACTTCCCGGTCGTTTTGTCGTACTGATTCCGAACTCGAAGACGTATGGGATCTCCAAGCGCCTCGCCGACGATACTCGCAAGCGGCTTCGCAACATTCTTGACCGCGTGAAGCCCGATGAGCATGGCCTCATCGTGCGCACCGCCGCCGAGCACGCAACCGAGGCTGATCTCGAAGCCGATATGCGGATGTTGCTTCGCCAGTGGGACGAGATCGAACGTAAGGCAGCCAAATCGGCGAAACCCGGGCTGCTCTATCGCGAACCGGAACTCGCCGTGCGTGTGATTCGCGAAGAGTTCAACCCCGACTATCGCGGCGTGATGATCGACGATCGCGAGCTTTTCGATGAGGTCCACGCGTACGTCAAAGCCTTCAATCCCGAGTTGGCTGATCGCGTAGAGTTCTACGACACACAAGCAGAGGGTCTGTCCTTGTACGAGCGGTTCCATGTGCACGAGCAGGTTCACAAGGCGCTCGACCGCAAGGTGTGGTTGCCCTCTGGTGGTTCGCTCATCATCGAGCACACCGAGGCGCTCACCGTGATCGACGTAAACACCGGCAAGAACGTTGGCAAGTCGAACCTCGAAGAGACCGTGTTCTACAACAACATGGAAGCGGCAGAAGAAATCGCCAAGCAACTTCGGTTGCGCGACATCGGCGGCATCATCGTCATCGACTTCATCGACATGGAGATCAAAGACAACCGTGCCAAGGTGGTGGCGTCGTTCCGTGATGCGTTGGCTCGGGACAAGACTCGTACCCAGGTGTTCGACATCAGTGAACTCGGCCTGGTGGAGATGACTCGTAAGCGCATCGGAGAGGGCCTGCTCACCGAGTTCAGTACGTCGTGCCCGGAATGCGACGGCAGAGGCGTCAAGGTCGACTTCGCCATGCTCGATTGACAGGCTCGATTGACGGGTTCGACTGACAGGCTCGACTGACCGAACGGGGCGATTACTGCCCCGATCGCTGGTTGGGACGGCCATTCTTGCTCGCTAGTATTCCATGAGCTATGTACGCAGTAATCGCCTCTGGCGGCAAACAGGAACGTGTGACCGAGGGTCAGCAGGTCGCGCTCGAACTCCTCGAGGGCGATACGGGCAGCGAAGTTTCGCTCACCCCGGTTCTCCTCGTCGACGGAGATAATATTCTCGCTGGTGCATCGGCACTCGCTGGTGCAACCGTCACCGGCAAGATCGTCGGCGCTACCAAGGGAGCCAAGATCAACGGCTTCACCTACAAGAGCAAGAAGAATCAGCGCAAGCGTTACGGGCACCGTCAGAACTACACACTGGTCGAGATCACCTCGATCAAGAAGAAGTAAGGAGCGACGCCATGTCGAAGACCAAAGGTGGCGGCTCCACTCGCAACGGCCGCGATTCGAACTCGCAGCGCCTAGGGGTGAAGGAGTTCGACGGTGAGAAGATCACCGCAGGCACCATCCTCATCCGCCAACGCGGCACCAAGATTCATCCTGGCAAGAACGTCGGCCGCGGCGGAGACGACACGTTGTTCGCTCTCGTTGACGGCTCAGTGAAGTTCGGCGAGCGCAAAGGGCGCAAGATCGTCGACGTCAATCCCGTCACTGTCTGACCGATACAGCTCGAAAAGTCGAAACGGCGAGGCCTTCGGGCCTCGCCGTTTCGCGTACTTTCAGACGATTTCGTCGATCGATTCGCGGCGCGGGATCAGCCGGACGATCACGATCAACCCCACGCCGAGCAGCAGAGCGATGCCAGCAATCCGCACGAGCTGACTTGCACCGCCCCTGGCGCCAGTGGTTGGCAGCCGCTGTACCACAGGTGGTGAAGCGGTGGTGGTGGTGGCTTCGACCGTGCTGTGAGTCGGTGGCACCGTCGTCTCGGTCGTTGTCACGGTCGCGGTCGTGGCCGTTGGCGGAATTGTCGTCGGCGGGGTGATCGTCGGTGGGGTGATCGTCGGCATGGTCGTTGCCGGCGAGGTGGCTTCTGGTGCCACTGGGGGAAGCGTGATTGCCGGCGCCGTGATCACCGGGACGGTCGACGTCGTGGTGACCGGTACTGGTGGCTGCATCACAATCGTTTGGAGGTCATCGGTGAGGTCGGCGTGTTCAGCCACGACGTCATTGCCGACCCACAGACGTTCGACGATCACGTACCTCCCAGCTGCAAGCGCTGGCACGGTGAACTCGACCTGATGCGCCTCCGAACTGAGCGTTGCGATGAATTCGGTTCGCGCCGTGACCCGTCCGGTGTCGACCGAGGTCGCGGCGCCGTTGCCGACTTCGCCGACCGGTGATGGTGCCCCGCCGGGAGGCACGAGTTCCCCAGTGAGGACATACTTGGTGCCGGGTATCAACCCGCTCATCGTCACCACGTCGACAGCGCTGCCACCGGTGGCGGTGAGGACCCGATCGCCGTCTGCGTGATCATGCACTTCGGTCATGATCGTTGGACCGACGACGTTGTTCACGTAGGGAACCGTGTACGCCGGTCGCTCGCCGTCGAGCGGTACGACCGCCTCGTCGTATTCATCGATGGTCCCGAGCGTGACCGCCAGAGTCACACATCCTGCGTCGACGAGGGCGCTCGCCCACGCGGGAACCTTCCTTTCGCAAACGGTGTACTCACCGAGCGCGACGTCCACTCGCTGCGAGCGTCCCGTGGCCTCGGTCACGAGGCGAGTGGTCAGTCCGTCACTGGTGCGAACGAGATCGAACTCGAACCCGGATCGATCCGGGGGACCGACACCCTCGACCGAGAATTCCTTCAGGACCTCGATCGGAACGGTGCGTGGGGCGTCGGTCATGACCACCGTCGTCGGCTCGTTCGAGCGGGCGCTGAGAGTGGGCAACGTTTGGTTGGGGGCGGACACGAGTAGGCCGGCGGGTGCTCTGACTTCGCGAAGCGTGTACGGCGCTGGATGAACGCTGGGGTCGACGGGTGCGAACATCGCTCTGCCATCTGCAGCGGTGGAGACGCGTTCCACCACGCTCTGGTTGGTGTCGAGCAACTCGAACACAGCGTCCGCCACGCCGATGGTCGGGTCGGAAGACTGCTTCACGACAAGGAGATGGCCAGGCTCGGCAGGTAGTCGCCGGTCGACGCTCAGTGGCCGTTCAGTGGCCGTGATCAGTCGTTGTACATCGCCTGGCCCGTCCCACTCCCGATGCGTGCCCGGAGAAGTGGTCGATGCGTGGACCGATCCTCCCGCCGGCATCGATGTGAGCGCGGGAGTTACCCAACCGTCTGCATCGGTGGCAAGATCCGCTGTGGAAATCGATGCGCCCGTGTGGTCGCGAATCTCGATTCGCACCATGTGACCACTGATGGGGCCAGCGGGTCCGGTGAGCTGGAAGCGGTCCCCAGAGTCGACGAGTTGCCACGGTCCTGCGAGCCGTGCGACCGTGTCGAGCAGTTCCACCACTCGTCGTTCAGCGATGTCGAGATCCATCCCTTCGGCTCGGAGCCCGATGAGATGAGACAGGCTGTATGGCGTCAGCGAGTCCCATCGCTCAGGTTCCACCGGGCTGATGACTGCGAAGTCGCGATGACCATCGGCCCACACCGGTACGCCGATGTTGCGCAGCGCCCCGCTGTAGTACCAAGCGAGCGCGGCGGCAGCCACACCGGTGTCGCTGTCCACCGACGGCATTCGTGCGATGAGCCAGACGAGCGCGTCGAGTTCAGCCGACTGGAACCGGTTGTCTACGGGTGCGTAAGCATCAGCGTTGGTGGAATGACTCTCGTCGGCCTCGACACACAATGCGACGTGTCCGGCGCCTGCATCCTCCAGCCGAAACGTGCCCAAGCCCGTGGTTCCGTAGCCGTTGATCGACACGTCGAGGTATCCAGATTCGTACGACGCAGTGATCGTGGCGCTCTGAGCCCTTCCCCAATCCGTGGTGAACACTGCGAGCCCGACGGCCAATGAGACGATGACCGCAGCGAACCCGAGTCGGCGATGAGAAGAGCCAATGCGCATAGTGCGCTGTGCACGGCTCGGTATTCAGTTCGGAACCTGTGCTGGGGGATCAGCGCTGAAGTGGCTCTGCCCCCTTCATTCCGCTGACGGCGCCCGTTGGCGGCGCCAACCGGACAGGCTCGGCGAAGCCCTCCCTATCCGCTCGGTCACTAGATGTCGATGCCGTTCGGCAGTTCCTCGTGACGCCATCCGAGGTGTGTCATGGCCTGTCGACAGGCGAACCGATCGGTCATTCCGCTGACATAGGTGACTGCGGCCCTGAGCGCAGCCGAGGTATCAGCGTCGACGTTCTGCTCGTCGGGCAGCAGGTCGGGCCGACTGGCGTACATCTCGACCAGCGCACGCAACATCTTGATGACGGCGTCTGCCTGAGCGCTGCTCTCGGGCCGCAGGTAGACCCGCTCGTAGTTGAAGCGGCGGAACTCCGCGAGCGCTTCGGCTACGGGCTCGACCATTCCGATCCGTCCGGTGGTGGCGGTCGCGTCGATCATCGCCCGCACGAACGTGCCGAGCTGAGCGCTGCGTGTTGTTCCTGCTCGGCTGCTGACGATGCTGGGAAGCATGTCTGGCGACACGACTCCGGCGGCGACGGCATCTTCGAAGTCGTGGCAAACGTAGGCAATACGGTCGGCCCACGACACCACCTCACCTTCGGGTGTGGCTGGGGCGGGTCGACTCCACGAGTGATTGCGCACGCCGTCGATGGTCTCGGCACACAGATTGAGTGGAACGAGAGTGACGTTTGCACCCCACACTGCGTGGTCGTAGCCCTCGTCGAGATAGGGCGACAGGGCATCTTCGCTGGCGTGTCCGCCCGGCCCATGACCGCAGTCGTGCCCGATGGCGATCGCCTCGGTGAGCATGACGTTGAGACCGATCGCCTGAGCGACCGAGCGAGCAACTTGTGCCACCTCGAGAGCGTGCGTGAGGCGGGTGCGCTGATGATCGTCGGGAAACACGAACACTTGCGTCTTTCCTGCGAGGCGGCGAAAGGCTGTCGCGTGCAAGATTCGGTCACGATCGCGCTCGAAACAGGTGCGATAGGGATCGGCAGGCTCGTCGAGCGCCCGTTCCCCGGCACCGGATGCCTTGGTGGCCAGCGGCGCGAGCTGGTGATGTTCGAGCTCCTCGCGTCGCTCGCGATGGTTCGTCTCAACAGAGCCTGGCCCCGCCCACGAGTCGGCGTGGGCAAGAGCGACGCCTTCGGCCGAATGGCCACGCATGGTCGATGCCCACCGTAGTGCTCGGTCAGCCATGCCCTCATCGGTAGGAACGACCGATACCGTCTCGTCGACTCCCGCACTGTGTTCGGCGCCCATGTGACCAGCCTACGGACGTCTCTGGCCAGCAGGAAGGGATCGCTCGGTAGGCTCGAACCCATGTCGCAGTTCGTCGACGAGTGTCAACTGAATGTACGCGGCGGCGATGGTGGCGCGGGTTGTGTGTCGTTCCGTCGCGAGGGTCCTGTCGTGATGGGTGGCCCAAACGGCGGAGACGGTGGAAACGGTGGCGATGTGTGGCTCGTCGCCGACCACAACGTGGCGTCGTTGTTGGCGTTCCGCGATCACCCACACCGTCGCGCCGACAGTGGCGTGCATGGCAAGGGCAAGGACATGCACGGTCGACGCGGCGAATCGCTCGAGATTCACGTGCCTGAGGGCACGGTCGTGCGCGATCTGTACACCGGCGAGATCGTTGCGGAGCTGTACCGCCACGGTGATCGCTGCCTGGTTGCTGCGGGCGGGCGCGGCGGGCGCGGCAACGCAAAGTTCCTGTCGAACAAGCGTCGTGAACCCACCTTTGCCGAGCAAGGAGAACACGGTGAAGACCGCTGGCTCAAGCTCGAACTCCAACTCATGGCCGATGTCGCATTGGTGGGCTTCCCGAACGCTGGCAAAAGCACGCTCATCTCGGTGATCTCTGCGGCGCGCCCCAAGATTGCGAACTATCCGTTCACCACGCTCGAACCCAATCTCGGAGTTGTCAGCCTGGATGAAGACACCAACTTCGTGGTGGCCGATATTCCTGGCCTCGTGGAGGGTGCGAGCGACGGTAGGGGTCTCGGCCACCAGTTTCTCCGGCACATCGAACGCGCTCGCGTGTTGTGTCTGATGATCGACCTCCAGCCGATGGACGAGACCTCTCCTGACGAGCAGCTGCGAGTGCTGCTCGACGAACTCGGCAACTACCAGCCCGAGCTGCTCCTTCGACCGCAACTGGTCATCGGCACCAAAGCCGATGTTGTGCAGCCGGAGTACCTCACGGAAATCGGCTGGGAAGAGCCGGTCATCTCCGCTGCCACCGGCTATGGCGTGCGGGATCTCGTCGGGCGGATGGCCGCTCTGGTCCACGAGGCGCGCAGCGCCGAACCCGACCGCGAGGGCGTCATCGTCATTCGGCCCGAGGTCAGCGGTGCGGTGGTCGAACGTTTGGGCGACCACGAGTACCGCCTCGTCGGGCGCGAGGTCGAACGGGTGGTCGCGTTGAACGATGTCACCACGCCGGCTGCGTTGTCGTACATCGATCGTCGGCTCGATCGCCTCGGAGCCCTGAAGGTGCTGCACCGCGCCGGCGTACGTGAAGGCGACGTCGTGTGGATCGGCTCGTTCAGCTTCGAGTATCAGCCCGGCGTATGAGAATCGTCGCCAAGATCGGCACCTCGTCGATCACTGGGCCTTCCGGTGCGATCGATCACAGCGCGATCACCAAGCTCACTGGTGAGATCGCGCGCTTGCGGGCCGACGGGCACGAAGTGCTCCTGGTGTCGTCGGGTGCAGTCGCAGCAGGAGTCTCAGCGCTGGGGTTCAGCGCCCGCCCCACCGACATGCTCACCTTGCAGGCCGTGTCGGCCGTGGGCCAGACCCGGTTCATGCGGGTGTACAACGACGAACTCGATTCTTACGGCCTCGTAGGTGCCCAGGTATTGCTGGACCCGCACGACTTCGTCGATCGCAGCCAGTATCTGCACGCTCGTAACACGTTGCGGCGCCTGCTCGAGCTCGGCTGCGTGCCGATCATCAACGAAAATGATGCCATCGCCAGCGACGAGTTGCGGTACGGCGACAACGATCGCATCGCGGCACTCGTTGCCCACCTCATGCGTGCAGACGTGTTGGTGCTCATGACCGACCTCGACGGTCTGTATACGTCAGATCCACGCATCGACGCGTCGGCCGAACTGATTTCGCTGGTGGCTGCTGACGACCCGCTGTTGTCGATCACCGCAAGCGCCGGTGGCAGTGGTCGGGGGAGCGGGGGCATGGCCAGCAAGCTCGCTGCCGCTCGAATCGCCTCATGGTCTGGTGTTCGTACCGTCATTGCCAGCGCATCGCAGCCCAACGTGCTCATGGCCGCTGCGAACAACGAGGGCATCGGCACCACGTTTGCGGGTCACGATCGTCATCTCCCGGCCCGCAAACTGTGGATTGCGTTCGCAGCAGAAGTGCGAGGAGTCGTATCGGTCGACGAGGGCGCTCAACAAGCACTGACCCGTCGTTCGACCAGCCTGTTGCCTGCGGGCGTGCGCGCCGTGGACGGCCAGTTCGACGCGGGAGACACCGTTGCGGTGCAGGGCCCCGACGGAAAGGTGTTCGCGCGTGGCATGGTATGCGCCGACGCAAAGCAGCTCCGCGCTGTCACCGGCTTGCGCACATCAGCTCTGCCCGATGGAATGGTGCACGAAGTCATTCATCGCGACGATCTCGTGTTGCTTCCGGAGTAGCACTCACCGTCGTCAAGCGAACGAGGCGCGCAGCGCGTCGAGCACCGACATCGGTCCGCTCACTTCGGCGAGACGGCCACCGGTCGCCGCAACGAGGGCTCTGGCGTGTTCGGGTGCATCGCTGGGTGCGATGACGATGAGTTCGTCCAGCGCTCGCGCCGCCGACAACGGGTCGCCGCCCGTTGTGACTTCGGCATCGGAGAGCAAGATCGTCACTCGTCGTGTAGCAGCTGACGCGACGAGTTGCCGGTGGGCGGCGACCAACGCGAGCCGTATGTCTGTGGTGCCGTGCCCGCGCAGCGCAAGGATTTGGGGGATCAGCTGCTCCGGAGAAACGGTTTGGGTGAGTGACTTCATGACGACGGCCTTGTCGGCGAACGCGATGACCGCGAAGTGCTGCGGGGCGCGCCAAGAACAGATGGCCCCTGCCAGGGCGGCGCTGGCAAGCCGTTCGCCGTTCATCGAGCCAGACCGGTCAATGAGCAGGCACACCGCTGTCAACGGCTGCCGCCACCGTGTTGCAACCAACTCGTCGAGTGCTGGGGCGCGCCGCTCGGCCCGTGCAGTGACCAGCGCGTCGAGGCTGGAATCGATGTCGATGTCGCTCGACGACTCGTCGGCAGGCGCTCGTACCAGCCGCCCGGCTCCGCGGCTTCGGGCGGTGCCGGTACGGGCCACATCCATCACCAACCGGCCAGCGAGTCGCCGGGAAAGCGCGGCAAGTGCCTTGTCGGTGGCTTGCGACATTTGTGCGAGGAGTTCGAGCGCCGCATCCGGCGTCGATTCGAACAGTTCGTCGAATGCGCCAACGTCGAGTTCGCCAAGTTGTGGGGAGATGTCGTTGAACGACCGATGACGGTCCAACTCTTGTCGACTGATGGTGCGCCGCCGCTCGTTGGCGAGCGCCTCCTCGGCGTCGGCCCCACTGACGATCTTGTCTTCGTCTACCGAGTTGCCGCCCCGAGCGGGGCCGGGGCTTTTCCCGGGTCAGCGCCAGGTTGGTGAGGTGCGGAGGACTCATCGGCGGTGGTGGCCATGATGCGATCGAACAACTCGGTGATGATGGCTTCGGCGTTGTTCGGACTGGAGTCGTGCAATCGCACCCGACCTGCGAGTGCTGTCAACGCTGCGTCGAGGGCAACACCGCGACTGCTGGGCGCAGCGTTTCGCAGGACAGCGAGTTCATTGGACAGCAGCAGCATGTCGATGGCACCGCGCACCGAGGAGCCCACGCGAATCTCGGGGTGCGAGCGCGTGGCCCGCACCAACTCGATCACCTTCTGTTGAAATTCGATCGTCGCGGCTGGAGCGCTACGGCTCGCGATCGCCTGCTCGTCGGCGGCCGATTGATAGTCGATGGCGACCCGACACATGCGGTCGTAGATGGCGCCCGAAATTCGCGCCGTTCCGACGGCATCGAACGGATTCATCGCCGCAACCAGGCGAAACTCCGGATGAGCGTCGATGCGGCCCAGCCGGGGCACCGTGAGTTCGCCTTCCGACATGACGGTCACCAGCAAGTTGAGTGTCTCTTCGGGGATGCGGTTGATCTCTTCCAGGTACAGCAGCGAGCCATCACGCAGCGCTCTGGCGAGCGGTCCATCGACCCACACCTTTTCGTGGTAACCCACCTGGAGAACTTGTGCGGGGTCGAAGTGGCCGACGAGCCGCGCAGGCGTGAGTTCCGCGTTGCCTTCGATGAACTCGAACCCATGACCTGATGCGGCGGCCAAGGATCGCAGGATGGTGGACTTTCCCGTTCCGGGCGGCCCTTCCAACAAGAGGTGACGGCGCGCCATCAGCGCCGCCACCACCACCTCGATTTCGCGTGAGCGACCAACCACCGTAGACGCAAGCGCGGTCACGGTGTGCTGGCCGTAGTGATCAGCCAAGTTCAGAGCTCGTTCGAGTTCATGTCAGACAAACTCGATGACGCCTCTGATGTTCTTGCCATCGTTCATGTCGCGATAGCCCACGTTGATGTCGTCGAGCGAGTAGCGCGTAGTGATCAGTTCGTCGAGCATGAGGGCGCCGCGGCGATACTCGGTGAGAAGCCGTGGCACCTCGGCGCGGGGGTTGCTGGAGCCAAAGATCGAGCCGCGAATCTGCTTGTTGAACATCGACAAGTTGAACAGATCGAGCTTGACGTCACGCTGCGACATGGGGGCGAGGCCGGTGACCACGACGGTGCCATCTTTCGACACGATGTTGAGCGCTGGCTCGAGGAGATCGCCGGTGACGACGCCAGCGGTGATGATGCACGAATCGGCCATGTTTCCGCGTGTCATGTCCATCACCGCAAGGGCTGCGTCGTCGAAGCTGGTGAAGAAGTGGGTGGCGCCGAACTCCTCTGCCTTCTCTTGCTTGCTGGCGTTGGTGTCGACCGCAACGATGTTCGCAGCGCCGTTCATGCGGGCACCCTGAACGGCGTTCGCGCCGATGCCGCCGATACCCACGACCACGACGGTGTCGCCCGACTTCACCTCGGCTCGCTTCTGAGCTGATCCCACTCCGGTCGCCACGCCACACGACACCAGTGCGACGGCGTCGAGTGGGTAGTCGTTGTCGACCTTGATGACCGACGCCTGGTTCACCAGGATGTACTCGGAGAATGTTCCCAGCTGGGCCATGCGGTTCAGCGGCGTCTCGTTGACGTGATGGCGATACGCACCGTCTGAGATCATGCCGCCAGCCAGAGTGGCGGCTCCCATGTCGCAAAGGTTTTGACGACCGGTCGAGCACCACTTGCACAGGCCACAGGACGGGATGAAGCTCACCGCAACGTGGTCGCCAACCGCGACGCCGAGCACGGCGCTCCCTACTTGATGGACGACTCCTGCACCCTCGTGCCCGCCGATGAGCGGCAAGAAGTGGGGCGCACCGATGAACGGCAGCATCTCGTCGGGAACATCGATGTCGCCGGTGACGAAGTGCTCGTCGGAGTGGCAGAGACCGGCGTAGGCCATCTTGACTACCAGTTCTGTAGGGCCAGGTTCAGCGAGATCGACGTCTTCGATCTTCCACTCTTGGTTCTTGCCCCACAACACAGCAGCTCTGGTTTTCATCGTGACCCTTCAACTTGGCGTACGAGCCTGATGTTGCCACGTGGGGCCGTCCGATGTCTCGTCGGCCCCGGCTTCCCAGGAATGCGAACGTACCTACGCCATGCCTTCGGTGCCTTCAGTGCCGGCCTCGAGTGGTGGTGCCGCAGCAGTCTGCGCGCCAAGGCCGAGTTCGGCTCGGAGTTCCGACAGGCGTCCTTGCGCTTCCACGTTGGCGGTGGCTTGTTCGATCTCGAGGACACGTGATTCGACCGACATCTCGTTGAGTTCTGCAGCCGCCGTGGCCTTTGCGTAGCGAGCCTCGATCTTGTCTTCCACCTCTTTGAGAGTCGGCACATCGTCGCCCACGGTCTCGTTCAGCTGCTTCATCGCAGTGTTCATTTCCTCTTGCATCTTCGCCTGCTCGAGCTGGCTGAGCAGCTTGGACTTTTCGGCGATCCGCTGCTGGAGGAGGCGGCTGTTCTGGCCGACGGCAGCCTTGGCCTGATCGGCTGCCTCGGTGGTCTGCATGACCATCTCGCGCAGGCTGGCAATGTCTTTTTCAACCTGGATGAGCTGGTTGGCGATCGTTTCGGCTGCCGCGTTGTACTGCGTGGCCTTTGCGGCATTGCCTGCCTTGTCGGCATCGGCCGCCATGATCAGCGCCTGACGTGCGTTGCCGTTGAGCTTCTCGAGTTCGCTCATCTTCGAGTTGAGCTGGATCTGCGCTCGCTTTTGGCTGGCGATGACGTTCGTCGCTTGCTCCTTCAGCCGCTGGTGCTGTTGCTGGCTCTCCATCAGTGCCTGCTCGAGCTGCACCTTGGGATCGGCGCGCTCGTTGAACGAGCCGGTCAGCTTGGCCGTCAGATACTTCCACCACTTGTTTGCGAGCTTGAACATGGGCCGAACCTTACTGTCTCGATGCCACGCGTTGCGACGACAACAGCCTTCAGCGGACGCGCCTGATTCGGCTGCGAAGCGGCGCAATCTCCGGGGCGTCGAGGGCCAAGAGTGCCGCCACATAGACCACCAGGCCGACCGTTCCGCCGACGAAGAGTTGGGCAACACCATCCCACCCGGCATCACCTGACACAGGGTGCGTGACGACCCACATCGCTTCGACCATGAGGACACCGGCGAGCAGCGCACGCCAGACACTGGACCAGATCCCACCCAGGTCGAAACCTTGGACCCTGTTGTGCAACACCCAGAGCGCCCAGGCCGCAGCGACGAGGTACGCCACTGCGTAAGCCAGCCCGAGCCCAAACAAGCCCCACCATTCGATGAACACGAACGCCAGCACGATGTTCAACAGATTTTCGCCGAGGTTCAAGATGAATGGCGTGCGCGTGTCTTGGTGTGCGTAGAAACCTCGCAACGTGAAGAGGTAGACCGAAAAGCCCACCAGCCCGAGGGCGAGGCCAGCGAGTGCACGCGCAGTGTTGCTGGTGTCCACGGCATCGAACTGACCACGCTGCATGAGCCCGATGATCGGTCGGCTCAACACGAGGAGGCCGGCGGCGGCAGGGATCGTCAACGCCGCGATGGACCGAATTCCCAGCGACGCGTAACGGATGAAACCGCTGCGGTCTTTGGCGGTTGCCGCACGGGCCATCTCTGGTTGGAAGGTGGTCGCGATCGACACTGCGAGCAACCCGTGAGGGAGCACGAACCATGTGAAGGCATCGAAGTACGACGAAGCAATACCCTCACCCAAACCTTGTGCCAGGTTGCGAACGACGACCAGCGCGAACTGGTTGGCCACGACGAACCCGATGGTCCAGCCCGACAATACGAGCAGCTTTCGCACAGCCGGGTGCTTCCACTCGAAGGTGGGCCGGAATCGCAAGTCAGCCGTCAGCATCGCAGGCACCAGGACGGCGGCCATGGCGGCGATGCCGAGTGTGGCTCCGAGGCCGAGCGTGAGTCGGAGGCGAGAGTCACTGATGACATCGCTCAGCGTCCAGCCATCCGGGCCGGCACCAGGTAACGACAGCAGCGTGAGAATGATGATGAGGTTGGGGAGTACCGGGCTCCAGGCGGCGGCGAAGAAGCGTCTGCGGCTGTTCAAGTAGGCATTGGCGATGCCACTGAGGCCATAGAAGAGGATTTGAATCAGAAAGATGCGGGTGAGCGTGGTACCTACTTGCCGATACAGATCGACGTCGAGCCCCGGTGCGGTGTCGAGGGAGTAGAGGCGGAAGATCAGCGGGGCTGCCAGGACCGCTGCGACGGTGAGCGCGAGGAGCAGGGTGACAGCGACGGTGATGACGGCATTGGTCCCCCGACGATCCGCGGCATCGCTGTCGTGCCGTTCGGAGTCGTTCTGTTCGGAGTCGTTCTGTTCGGAGTCGGGGACTTCGGCGCCTGCTGTTGACACCATGAGCGACGAGAACAGGGGGACGAGTGTGGCCGAGAGCACGCCGCCCAACAGCAGGTCGTAGATGATGTTGGGGGTTTCGTTGGAGAGCTTGTACGCGTCGGCCAAGGCCGATTGCCCGATCACATAGCCAAAGACGATGACCCGAAACAATCCGCTGATCCGGGAGAGCGCCGTCCCGACCGCAACGACCAGGTTGGAACGGAGGAGGCCGCTCACGGGCTCGGAGATTCCAGCCCGTTTGCTTCTGGCCCTTGTGTCTCTGGCCCGCGTGTTGCTGGGCCTTGTGTCTCTGCGCCGTGTGTTTCTGCGACAGCGAGATGTAGCGCCTCGAGTTGGTCGATCAAGTCGTCGACGGCGAGGGCGTATGCGTCGGGTGCTGCCGCCCCGACACGTACCTCGGCGGCGCGCGCCACCAGCTCGTCGAGTCGTGTTTGGTTCAGCCGCAACTTGGTGGCGATGTCGTCCGACCTGGCACTGAGTCGGTGGGCTGTTTCGAGCTGACGGCGTACCGATTCGATCGCTGCTGTTGTCTCAGGGGACGGAGACGTCTCGGAGCGTTTCTCGAGCGACGCGAGTTTGGAACGTAGCCCGGTTGGGTCGAGGTGGCGGATGGCGCCGTCGATCTCGTTGCCTCTGCAGGCGACCTGCCACACTTCGGTGAGCCCGCGCTCTACCTGTTCGGCGATGTCGACCAACTTCTGCTTGAGCGGGCCATCGGCTGCCCCGTCGACGGTGGCGCGCAGTTTGCGGCCGGCCGACTGGGCGCCCTGTGTGATCTGGCGCCACGGCTCGCCGAGCGTGAAGGGGTCGACGCGAGCGACCGACGGAGCGTTCGGCATGGCGACCAGAACCGAACCGGCGTAGGCAGCGATGCCTGCCATCGCCGCGAATGCCCACGGCGCTCCGATGAGTCCGACGATCGCTACCACGGCCGCCCCAGCGAGCAAGCGCCACGACAGGATCGCCTTGGCGGTGGCCGGAGTGAAAAAGCGATCGCGCAAACTCATGTCGAGCCCGACGCTAGTGCGCGTCTGCGAGGTCGGCAGCGACGAGCGTGGTGAGTTGGTCGATCGTGGGTGCTGCCACGTCGGCAAGGCGCATGGCTTGTCTCGCAATCGCCGCCTCGAACAGATTTCGAGTGAGACGAGCATTCCCGAAACCCCTGCTACGCGGCTCGGCTTCGAGCATGGCCTTCAGGAGATTCGTTGCATCCGCGTCGAGGTGGTACTTCTGCCTGCTGCTGATGAGTTCGAAGATCGCGACCAGCTCCTCGTTGGTGTAATCGGGAAAGATCAGCGTGCGCGTGAAGCGACTGGCAAGGCCAGGGTTTGCATCGATCAGCTCGGTCATTTCGGCCGGGTAGCCGCAGGCCACGATCGCCAGATCGTCGCGATGATCTTCCATGAACTTCACCAAGGTGTCGATGGCTTCGCGGCCGAAGTCGTTGTCGCCGCCGCGTGCGAGGGCATAGGCCTCGTCGATGATGAGTGTGCCGCCCAGCGCAGATTCGAGGATTGCTCTGGTCTTGGCGGCCGTCTGGCCGACGTAACCGGCGACGAGGTGCGACCGGTCCGTCTCGACCAAGTGACCTTTCGTCACCACGTCGAGGCTTCGGTAGATCTGGCTGAGGATGCGGGCGACGGTCGTCTTCCCGGTGCCCGGGTTGCCGGTGAACACGAGGTGGCGGCTGGCATCGACAGTGGGGAGGTCGTGTTCAGCGCGCAGCTTCTGGATACGGAGCAGGCTGGTGAGCCGTCGTACTTCGGTCTTCACGTGATCGAGCCCGATCAGGGCATCGAGTTCGGCGAGGAGTTCTTCGATAGGGCGTTCGGGTGGAAGCTCGGGAGCTGGAGCGAGAAGAGCCGACTGACCGCCAGCGCTCACCGTGGCTGCCGGTTGTCCGGGTCTCGGAGTGGCGCTGGCATCGAAAGCGCCGAGCATGGTGCTGCGGAACGTGTCGATGGCAGCGATTTCGTCGGGGGAGGGAACCAGGTCGATGGCGGCTGTGGCGTGAGCGAGTTTTATCGCCAACTCGTAATACATGTGAGCGCGACGCCCGCTGTCGCGGCGGTCGGCGTGGATGAGCAGGTCGAACATGGTGCTCGGTCGTTTGATCCAGAGCTCCTTGCCCTGGAGCAGATCAGAGTCACGCAACTGCTGAGTCGAGATGAACACGGGCGGGTCGAGAGCTGGGCCGATGTCGTCGAGCCACGCATCGAGCTCGCTCACAGCAAATCTGCCGTCGCTGGCCAGCACCGCCGAGACGATCGACTCTGCCTCGATCACGCAATCGTTGCGATGCGCTTTGCCGGACAACGCGCTGAGCTCGGCGGCGATGCCGTCGACGAACGCATTGACATATGTCCCCAACGGCCCAGGCATGCCGAAAGCGTACGCCGACAACAGATTGACGAATACGTACCAGTCCGAAGTGGCTGTCGGCAGCGGCGCGGTTCTCGATCCGATTGACCGACGGGTCAAGGCGCCGGATATTGTCGGGGCATGGTAGAAGTCGTGAATCGATTCGAGAGCGTGCAGCAAGTCCGAGACGGCCTGAAGGCAGTCGATTACCTCGCTGACGATGGTATTGCCGGCGTTGCATTCCTGGCCGATCGTCTCGGCAAGCCGATCTTGGTGGAGGGGCCCGCCGGAACTGGCAAGACGCAGCTCGCCAAGTCGATCGCCGAGATGACCGACTCACGGCTCATTCGTTTGCAATGTTACGAAGGCCTCGACGAGAGCAAAGCCTTGTACGAGTGGAACTACAAGAAGCAGTTGCTGCGCATCCAGGCCGACAAGAACTCAGACTCGTGGAGCGAAGTTCACAACGACATCTTCTCCGACGAGTTCTTGCTCACCCGCCCATTGCTGGAGGCCATCACCGCTCCCGATCCGGTGGTGCTGCTCATCGACGAAGTGGATCGTGTGGAAGTGGAAACCGAAGCACTGCTGCTGGAAATCCTCTCGGATTACCAGGTGTCGATTCCCGAGCTCGGCACGATCGAGGCAAAGCAGATTCCTTTGGTGTTTCTCACCTCGAACAACACCCGTGAGCTCTCTGAAGCGCTCAAGCGCCGGTGCCTCTACCTACACGTCGACTACCCGTCGATGGACCGTGAGCGCGAGATCGTGCTCACGAAGGTCGATGGCATTCAGGCTCACCTTGCCGATCAAGTGGCTCGGGTGGTTCGTTCGCTGCGCCAACTGGATCTGAAGAAGGCGCCGTCGGTGTCGGAAACCATCGACTGGGCGCGGACTCTCATGTTGCTCAACATCGAGACCATCGACGCGCAAGTGGCCAAAGACACGCTGCACGTACTGCTCAAGTACCAGACAGACATCACCAAGGCTGCGAAGGAACTCACGGTCGAAGAGAAGGCATGACGAATGGTGTCTGACACCATTCGTCATGCCGATTCCGCGGGCGCTGCTGTTCCCAAAGGGATGCTCGAGCTGTTGAACGGGTTCGTCGTCGAGCTCCGGAGTGCTGGCCTGCCCGTGAGTCTCACCGAGAACCTCGATGCGATGGAGGCGATCCTCCACATCCCCATCGAAGACAGAGACGCGTTCAAGTACGCGCTCGGCGCCACGATGATCAAGAACAACGCCCACTGGCGGGCGTTCGAAACCGTCTTCGAGGTGTACTTCTCGCTGCGCGGTCCCGAGTACCGGTTGGCCGAGGGTGACGAATCCGAACTCGACGAGCTGTGGCGCGAGATGCAAGAGCAGTCGGGCGACGCAGACGGCACGGGCTCGGCGGGCTCCATGGACGCGCTCACGCCCGAAGAGATCGCCAAGATGCTCATGGCCGCCCTGCTCAACGGTGATCAAGCGATGATGCGGGCGCTGGCCAAGCAAGCAGTGAAGCGCTTCGCCGGCATGGAGCCTGGCCGCCCGGTCGGTGGTACGTATTACCTGTACCGCACCCTGCGCAACCTCGACCTCGACAACATGATGGACGAGCTGATGAAGCAGACCGCCGAGCAGGCGCCAGAGGGGCTCACCAGCCTCGAGGAACGGTTGGAACGAGACGAGTTCGAACATCGGATCGACGAGTTCAAGAAGGAGATCGAAGCCGAGATTCGCCGGCGGCTGGTAGCGGACCGTGGGGCCGAAGCGATGGCCAAGACACTGCGCAAACCGCTTCCTGAAGATGTGGAGTTCATGCACGCCAGCCGCGAGGAGATGCAGTCGCTGAAGAAGGCATTGCAGCCGCTCACTCGCAAGCTCGCGGCACGGTTGGCTCGCAAGCGCAAACACGGTCGTAAGGGCCCGCTCGATTTCCGAAACACCGTGCGACACTCCCTCAGTTACGGCGGAGTGCCAGCGGAGCCAAAGTTCAAGTATCCGCGCCCAGCCAAACCAGAGCTCATTGTCGTGGCCGACATTTCCGGCTCGGTCGCTGCCTTCGCCCGGTTCACGTTGATGCTCGTGTATGCGATGTCGGGCCAGTTCTCGAAGGTTCGATCATTCGTATTCATCGACGGCATCGACGAGGTCACGGAGTTCTTCAAGGCCACCGACGACATCACCGAAGCGATCCACCGGGTGAACACCGAGGCCGACGTGGTGTGGGTCGACGGCCACAGCGACTACGGCCACGCCTTTGAAGTGTTCTGGGATCGGTGGGGGAAAGACATCAACCCCAAAACGACGGTGTTGCTACTGGGCGACGCCCGCAACAACTATCACGCCAGCCAATCCTGGGTGGTCAAGGAAATGCGCAAAAAGGCGCGCCGGGTGTACTGGTTGAACCCGGAACCGCGGTCCTACTGGAACACGGGCGATTCCATCGTCGGCGACTACGGCGCTCATTGCGACGGCGTGTTCGAGTGTAGAAACCTCCGCCAACTCGAGGCGTTCGTGGAGTTGCTCGCATAACAGTTGGGTACGGTGCCCGCGATGGAACACGCAGGGCCGTTGGCGGGGATTCGAGTTGTTGAGATGGGCGTCGTCATCGCTGGGCCGAGCGCCGCTGCGATGATGGCAGGCCTCGGTGCCGACGTGATCAAGGTCGAGCCGCCGGACGGCGACCCGTGGCGCGGTGCCCGAGTGGCAGCGCTGTTCGAACAAGACAATCGCAGCAAGCGCAGCATCTGCCTGGACCTGAAGACCGCTGAGGCTCGCGACGTGCTGGAGGGCTTGGTGTCTGACGCAGACGTGTTCGTGTCGAATGTGCGGCCTTCATCGCTGCGTCGATCGGGCTTCGATGCCGAAGCACTGAGGAAGCGCCACCCATCATTGATCTATGCCCACATCTCCGGATACGGCTACCACGGCGCAGCAGCCGACAAGGCGGGATACGACGTCGGGGCGTTCTGGGCGCGGGCCGGTTGCGTGGCGACGATCGTAGGTGACGGCGTGGAGCCAGCCATTCCGCGCGCCGGAATGGGCGACCACACGACCGCTGTTGCCCTCCTTGCGGCGATCAACGCTGCGCTGTTCGATCGAACTCGTACCGGGCGAGGCCGCTTCGTGTCGACATCGCTCATGCGTGCCGGCACGTTCGTCGTGTCGAGCGACCTGAGCATCAGACTGGCGGGTGGAGACCACGTTCCCGGGGTGCGACGAGTGTTGTTCAATCCTACGATCGGGTGCTACCAGTCCAAAGACAGCAGATGGTTCTTCCTGCTGGGCCTTCAGTTCGATCGACATTGGCCGATCGTCGTTCGCGCAATCGGCCGTCCGGAGCTGGCAGATGATCCACGCTTCGCCACCCCAAGCGACCTCATCACCCACCTCGACATCGCCGTCGCCGAACTCGATGCTGCGTTCGCTACTCGCACGATGGCTGAATGGGCAGTGGTGTTCGAACGGGCCGACGTGTGGTGGGATCCGGTTCAGAACCTCGATGAAGTCCTCGCGGACCCAGTGTTCCTCGACAGCGGAGCACTCGCCACCACCACTGATGGTGAGCTGGTGATGGGCCTGCCGTTCGATGTCGGCGACGACGTCCCTCGACCCACCCGAGCGCCCGAGCTGGGCGAACACACCGAGATGGTGCTGCTCGAGTGCGGCTACGACTGGGACGACATCACCGCTCTCAAGACTGTAGGTGCCATCCCATGACGGTCGGGCCCATGACGGTCGGGCACCGCGAGGAATTGCGGAGTTGTTCCGGGCGTTTCGATTTCCCAGCGTGATCGCCCTGTGGCCGCGGGTCGGTGGCCGTGCGAATTTTCAGAGTGGGAGGGTGTGTTTGAGGACGCCGTTAGCGGTGGTTCGTTCGGCGAGTGTGCGGACGAAGTCGACGACACTGATGTGGATCTCGTCGCCACCCGAGCCCTGCACGAAGGTGCCGCCCGCTGAACCGTCGAGGACGAGGGTGAACGGTTCGCCGTGGGTGGTTGCCCATTCGGAGACGATGTCCGCGAGGATGCGTGCGTCGTGGGCGGCGTCGTGGGTGGGCTCCGTGCCGATGGCGTAGGCGATGTCGATCCGGTGGGCCCACACGTCGCGGGTGAAGCCGATGTCGAAGAGGTATGACAACGGCTGACGACCGACGGGTTCCGGCAAGTTCAACAGTTTCAGGCGGGCGATCGGTCGTGGCATCTTGGTGCGCGACTCGAGCGCCTTGGCTGAGACTGTGTCCCACTCGGCGATCAGTTGCTCGGTCGTCGACGAGGCGCGCTCGCGGACCTGGAGGTCGTTCATTCCGTCCCACCAGAACGGCGTATCGAGCTCTTTGCAGATGGGCTTGCCGCCGCGCTTCTGGCGGAAGAATTCGCGGGGCGACGCTTGGCTCGCGGCCGAGCCGACGAGGTGGGCTGCGATCGCGCGGACGTCCCACCGGGTGCATTCGGTCGGGGTACTCCATTGTTCGGGGCTGAGCGCACGCATCGTGTCACCGAACTTGCGGTTCTCGACGGCGGTGATCTGCATTGCTTCGTCGTGCCCGATGCGGGTGATCGAC
>JBBREA010000022.1:0-33811 GCA_038203385.1 Acidimicrobiales bacterium
TCATGGGTGAGACGACTGGGTTTCTGAAGTGGGACCGCGAGTTGCCGCAGTATCGGCCAGTGCCGGTTCGGTTGCGCGATTGGAAAGAGGTGTACGAGCCGTTCAGCGAAGAGAAGCTGCAAACGCAAGCAGGTCGATGCATGGATTGCGGTATCCCGTTCTGCAACAACGGCTGCCCGCTCGGGAACCTCATTCCCGACTGGAACGACATGGTGTACCGGTCGCACTGGGAGCACGCCATCGACCGGTTGCACGCCACCAACAACTTCCCGGAGTTCACCGGAAGGTTGTGTCCCGCCCCGTGTGAGTCCGCATGTGTGCTCGGTATCAATCAGCCTTCGGTGGCGATCAAACAAGTGGAAGTCGAAATCATCGACAGAGCATTTGCCGAGGGCTGGGTCACGCCCCACGTGCCGTCTGTCATCACTGGCAAACGAGTCGCTGTCATCGGTTCTGGGCCAGCCGGTCTGGCCGCTGCTCAGCAGCTCACCCGGGCCGGGCACGACGTGGTGGTCCTGGAACGGGCCGATCGCATCGGCGGTCTGCTCCGTTACGGCATTCCAGAGTTCAAGATGGAGAAGCGTCACATCGATCGTCGCCTCGAACAGATGTCAGCCGAAGGTACCGAGTTCCGCACGAACGCAGTGGTTGGCGACAACGTCGACATCACCGTGTTGCAAGCCTCCTATGACGCGCTGGTGCTCGCATGCGGGGCCACGCAGTGGCGCGATCTCCCGGTGCCCGGCCGGGAACTCGCCAACGTGTAC
The DNA here is from genome assembly GCA_038203385.1 of Acidimicrobiales bacterium. GTDB lineage: Bacteria > Actinomycetota > Acidimicrobiia > Acidimicrobiales > Ilumatobacteraceae > Ilumatobacter. Next base: position 768 of record JBBREA010000022.1, read on the forward strand.
CAAGCCATGGAATATCTGCCGTTGGCAAACAGGGTGCAGATGGGTGACCTCGACGTGTCGCCGATCGACGTGGCCGGCAAACATGTCGTCATCATCGGCGGAGGCGACACGGGGGCGGATTGTCTGGGTACGGCGCATCGTCAAGGAGCTGCGTCGGTGACTCAGCTCGAAATCATGCCGCGCCCACCAGACGAGCGTGCTGCCAACAATCCGTGGCCCCAGTTCGCATTCACGTACAAGGTGACGTCTGCCCATGCCGAGGGCGGAGAGCGTGTGTACTCGGTCAACACCGAACGGTTCGTCGATGATGGCAACGGAAACGTCCGCGCCTTGGTGCTGCACGAGGTGCAGATGATCGACGGAACGTTCGCAAAGGTCGAAGGCAGCGACCGTGAGATTCCGGCCGACTACGTGTTCCTCGCCATGGGGTTCACCGGGCCGGAGAAAGGCTCATGGCTCGACACGTTGGGGGTCGAGTTCGATGGTCGCGGCAACTTGACGAGAGACAACAACTACGCGTCGAACGTGCCGGGTGTTTTCGTGGCTGGTGACATGGGGCGAGGGCAAAGCCTGATCGTTTGGGCCATTGCAGAAGGCCGATCTGCCGCTGCCGGGGTGGACCGCTATCTCATGGGCGAGACGAAGCTACCCGAGCCGATCCCCCCCACAGCGCGGCCGCTCATGTGATTTTCTTGGGGGATGAGCGGATAGGTCGCTGCGATCCCATTGAATCCAATCGTCATTCCGCTCATGTCCCCCGTATCCATTGGCGTCGCCAAGCCGGCAAGCTCGGCAAGGCCGCGCCTACCCGCTCGGCTCCTTACTGTGACACTTGGCAAGTGCGTGGTGCCACCACGTCGATGCGCTTGGCCTCTACGCTCTCGGTTATGAGTCGGTCAGTTCGTTCCACGGTTTTCTTCGCAGTAGGCGTCGTCCCGTTCCTCGCCCTCACGGGGTGTGGTACGACTGAAGATGGTGGTTCTGCGTCGGCGCTCACCCCCATTCAGGGTTCGAGCTACGTCACGATCGAGCCTGCCACCACGACCACGACTCTGCCATCTGCTGCGACCATCGCTCCCGAAGGCGGGTCGGTTTCGGCCGAAGCGCAGTCGTACACCGTGCAAGCCGGTGACACGATGTACGGCATCGCCAACAAGCACGGAATCACGCTCGACCAGTTGGTGGAGTACAACCAGATCACGGTCGATCCTTCCAAATTCTTGATCGTCCCCGGGCAGACCGTTCTCGGCATTCCGCCGGGTGCCAAAGTCCCCAGCGTCGCGGTTGCATCGGCTGATCCCGAAGTGGATCCAGCCACGCTGGAAGGCAGCGTCGACCCTGCCACAGTGACCACGCTCGGCGTGGGTTGCACCTACACGATCGTGGCCGGTGACAACCCGAGCAGGGTGGCGTCGAAGTTCGGCATCGATCTCAATGCGCTGCAAGGCGCAAACGCAGACTCGAACGTCGTGCAGACGTTCATCGTCGGCGAAACGTTGAAGATCCCCGCTGGCGCCGACTGCTCGGCGGCTGGCTGACCGCTTCGCTCGTTCAGCTGCCGATGTCTGGCCAGCGGCGTTGTTGACGCCGGCGCAGGCCGGCGGCGCCGAGCTTGCGGTGTTCGCCGAGCTCCCACTGCCGGCGCCATCCGCTGTACTCGGGTCCGGTGAGCGCCGGGCTGTCGCCGCGTGCAGCGCGTTTCGTAGCAGTCCAGTAGTCGGTCAACGCCTCATCACCTAGACGGGTCACCGCCGCCTCGATCCGAGCGTTGAATCGACGCGTGGTCTCGCCTTCTTCTGCCAACAGCGGCGTGCCGAACACCACGTTGGTGCGCCCAGGCTTCGGCCGCTTCATGCCCTTGCCGAAGATTGCGCCGGTGCCGTCGATGAACACCGGAATCACCGGTGCACCAGCGCGGCCGGACAGGTACGCAGCTCCACCCTTGAACTCCTGGCCCCAGCCGTCGGGGGAGCGTCCGCCCTCGGGGTAGATGAGCAGACTGTGCCCATCGGCGAGTAAGTCGCGAAACATGTCTGACGACTTGCGCCCGGTGATCTCGCGGTCGATCGGGATCGCGTTCAGCGCAAGCGCCGATACCGCAGCCTTCCACCGTTGATCGAAGAAGTAATCCGCCGCCGCCGCAACGACGAGATCGTGGCGCCAGCAAGCGGGGATCGCTCGAATCATCAGGCCGGTATCGACGTGACTGTGGTGGTTCGGGGCAAAAATCACCGCCGGCGGCGTGTCGAGCCGCGTGAGGTGATCGAGGCGGTCGAGGCCGGTGACATCGGGGTTGGCGATGCTGCGCACCATGACCCGCAACGGGCCTTCGGTGATGAGGATTCTGGCTGCCCGGGCGAATGGCTTGCGGGCCCACTCGGTGTCATAGTTCGCGCCCAACGTCGACAACTCTTTCGGGACGCTGACACCTTTGGGCACGGTCGGGGCGCGATACGGGAATCCGTAGTTCCGGAAGGGTTTCGCGACGGTGCGAACAGCCGATTCAGCCTTTCCCGCTGCGAAACTCCCAGCGCGCAAATACCGATTCACAGCACATCCTCCACATGGAGTGGTTTGTGTCTGACACAAACCACTCCCGGTTGCGTGGTCATTCGACGTCGGCGACGAGGACGCCGGGAACGTGAAGGTGGGTGATGCTCGGGGAACGGCCGACCACGTCGGACGCGATCTCGAATGCGTCGTCCATCGTGGAAGCTGGAGTGAAGCCGAGTCGGCGAACCGTGGCCGGGTCGCCGCCGACGATGATGACCTTGCCAGCATGCTGTTGGCCGTGCGCCCCCCAGTACCAGGCGTAGAACGGGTGCACGCCATGGTAGGCGTTGCCGGTGCGATACAGGTGTCGGTACCACTCGTCCTCGGCGTACTTCTTCTCCCACTTCTGGCTCATCACCGTAGGGTCGGTGGTGTCGGCGAGCACCTCGTCGTAGAAGTCGATGTAGCTCGGGTGGTGTACCGGGTTGAATTCTTTGTAGGTGGGGTGGGTCATGATCACCACACCACCCTCTTTCACCAGCGGCTTCCCCCGATACATGTTGAACAGGTACCCGAGCCCCATGCACATCACGAGGATGGGGTTCATCACGCCTTCAGGGTTGTACGGGCAGATGAATGGGATGCCCATGGTGAGAATGTCGGTTTGACCCGCCACCGGCACCAGGTGTTGCTTGTACACGTGCTCGAGCGTGATCTCGTGCACGCTAGGAGTGAAACCGGCCTGCACGCTCGTCACCTCGTACGGCGACTCGATCGAGTGGAAGATCTTGCGCTTTGCGTTGTTCGGCAGTCGACTGAGCGACTTCGAGGTGGCGAGGTACGTTGCCCGGTCTCGTGCAGTCCATTCCCACTCGCGCTTCGACAGGAAGCCGAACGAAGATGGAAAGGCATTGGTGTTGATGGTGGTCTCGACCTGAAAAATCTTCGGGCCGTGGTCGCGCAACACCTTGCCCATGCGCCAGATCGACTGGTGGAGCGCGGAATGGTCGCGATCACCCATGAGGCTGCGTGTGTTCTGCAGAGACTCGGGGTTGTGGTGGTGACTGAGGCAGCGATAGCTCGCAAGGCCCGTGGTGATCGACTTCCAACCGCCGTCCATCGCCACCTGGTTGAGGTTGGCGTAGACGATGAGATCGCTGTCTGCGGCGCGCTTGTTGATCTCGAGGATTTCGCCCTGATCGGTGGTGCCGATGACAGCAAGGTTGTCGGGGTCTTCGGCATCGTGCTGGTACAGGACGCCACGCGGGTGGAATGCGTCGAAGATGCGGTCGCCGAGCACGTGCCGCAACTCGTAATCGTGCATGCGACGGTGTAGTCCGAGTGCCGCGATGATGTGGATGTCATCGACGCCCGCTGCTGCCGCGAGGTCGAGCACCGCCTCGATGATGCGCTGGCGGTTGTCGGGCGGGCGCATTTTCGGCAGCGACAAACTGGCATCGTCGAACACGATCGTGAGTTTCATGTTCGGCACCAGCAGCGCCGGCAACGGTTCCATGTCGTGAGGGTTCAACAGCGCGTGTCGAATCGCACCATCGACGTCGGGAATACCAGGGAGTGGTTCTGGTGGGTAGATCACGCGACTTCGATCGGCTGGCAACTTCTCGAGGCTGAAGCCTTCGCCGCGCCAGAACAGGATGGGCGGCGTGGAGCGGTCTACTTCGAGTACGAATCCGGGGCGAGGCATCAGTGGTGCTCTTTCATATCGCGCATATCGAAAGCGATCTTTACGGCGCCGCGGCGACCTGCGGCAGACGCGTGGGCGATGGCGTCGACGTGTTCGTCGAGCCGATAGGTCGCCGACAGCAAACGTTCGGCCTCGTAGAAGTTGGCCGTGTCGACAGCGAGGTCGAACGTGCGGGCCGTGGTTCCGTCGGGAAGGTGTTCGGTGCCGTACGTGTACGCCCCTTTGAGCTCGGTCTCGCGGTGCCAGAGGCCGGTGAGGTCGAGTTTCACGTCGGCCGGCATGCCCACCAGCACGACCCGTCCGCGGGGCCGTGTGATGCGTATTGCGTCGGCGATGGAATGACTCGACCCGACCGCGTCGATTGTGGCGTCTGCACCTGACGACAAGAAGTTGCCCGGCCGTTGGCCGTCTGCAGCCGTGGGCGTGCCAATGATGTGGCAACCCACCTCGCGTCGTACGGCGAGGTCGAGTTTGCTCGACGGAACTGCGACGTCGGCGCCCAATGCCTTTGCCAGGGCCATCTGATGTGGGTATCGGCCACCGACGATGATGCGCACTCCCGGCACATACCGCTTGAGTCCCGCGATGACCGCCAGCCCGACGGTTCCGGCGCCGATGACCGCCACGACTGGTTCGGCAACGCCGCGCAGCGCAGCGCCTGCGGTGAGGGCGGCGTGGATGCCGCCGGCCAAGGGCTCGATGAGCACGGCGCGTTCGTCGGGCACATCGTCGGCGATGACATGGAGCTGGGATTCGTGAGCCCAGAACCACGGGCTCCATCCGCCGCCGGTGGAACAGCAGAACCCGGTTTGCAACCCGGCCTCCACACCGTTACGGGACGTGGTGGCAAGATGGGCGTAATCGTCTCCGTCGGCCGGGCATGCGTCAGCGAACGGCAGCGCGACGCCACGGGCCCCATGACCGAGCACCGGTTCCAGCACGACGCGCGATCCATCGTCGAGGTGACCGACCACCTCGTGGCCTGGCACGAACGGGAACGACACGAAGTCGTCGAAGTAGGTCGACGCATGGCCTTCGACCAGTGAGAGGTCCGATCCGCAGATGCCCGCAAGGTGGGTCGTCACCCGATGCCAACCGTCACCGGGGCAGGATGGGTCGTCGACCGACCGGTATTCCAACGGCCCGATTCGGGCGGCTGTAGCCGGAGCGACCGCCGAGGCAATACGCGCCATGCCGAAACGAGCCGGCGCCCGCTTCACCTGCAACGCCTTCATCGAAAGGTCCTCCGGCGTTCGCGTTCCACCATCATCTCGCCGATGGGAAGCAGCGGCACGGATGCACCTTTCGACTTCGACCAGTTCTCGACCAGCCAGCCGCGTTTGCGGGCGATGGCAGCCAACCTGGTTTCAGGGTTCACGGCCACAGGAAAACCAACTGCTTCGAACAACGGAAGGTCCGACGACGAGTCGGCGTATGCGACGCACTCGTCGAGTCGGAATCCTTCCGCGGAGCAGTAGTCAGCCAGAATTTGCGCGCGGGCTTCGCCGGTGGGTGGCACCGTCATCATCTCGCCCGAGTACGTGCCGTTGGCCTTCACGCTCATCTCAGCCGACACGATCTCGTCGAACAACGGCCTCAGCCCGGCAACGTTGAACGACAGCGCGCCGGTGATGAGCACCGTGCGGTGACCCGCAGCGCGGTGTTCGCGAACGCGTCGGAGACCTTCGGGGAAGCTCTTGGCCATGATGAGCCGCGTCATCATCTCCCGCGCATCTTCTTCGATCTGCTCCACCGGGGCGTTTTCGTAGCGACGGTAAAAATGCCGTAGGAAGTCGGTGCGATCCCGACTGTCGAGCTTCAACAGGCGTGGCGCTTCCGACATCGTGCGCAGGACGTAGCGCATGCGTTCGGGCCCGTTCAGGCGGCGCGTGGCGAGGTACGAATAGCTCTCGACCACGTTCGACGCGATGAGCGTGTTCTCCAGATCGAAGGCTGCAACATGGCGTTTCGGGTCGAGTACCTGTTTGCGGAGTCGCGTGGCTCGGTCTGGGGTTTGCGACTTGCCGGGATTCGATTTCACTCGTGCGTGTTGGACGATCGAGGGCAAGTGGATCTTGGTGATGTAGTGCTCCCAGTCGACGACTGCTGGGTTGAAGTTGAACGCCTCTTGGTCGGCGTCATCGAGCGAGTTCCAGAGCGCCATCAGGTTGTCGACCTGGTAGATCGCTTCGCATTCGGTGTACAGGCCGTAGAGCTCGACGTACTGCAAGGCGGTGTCGATCTCCGTGCGCTTGGCTTCCAGCGTGGCTGCGAACTCGGCTCGTTCGCCACGCAAGGGCAGGGCTTGCAGCGTTTTCTCGGCCGCGTTGAGCACCTTCTTGGCCCGATCGAGTTGCTGTTGCACACGACCGCGACCGAGGAAGTTCCATTGGGGAACCAGGATTGGTTGGCCCTCGTTGTCGTACAACGGGTGCTCGGTGAACCAACCAGAGATGTAGTTGATCATCGCCCGGTACTTGAGGGGGTTGATGCCGCCCGACGCGACCTGCGTGATGGGAGGAGCGTTCTGTGGACCGGCAGCGGCGACAGCGATGATGGCCGCCACCACGATGTCGACGGGGATCACGTCGACGGTGCCTTCGGGCACACCGGGGAACTCTTTCAGCAGCCCCCGGGCGTAGCTGATGATGACCGGTTCGGCCATGCGGAACCCACGAATCCAGCCGGGTCGCGGTTCTGCCCAGGCCGATTCGATGATCGACGGGCGGACGATCGACACGGGCACGTTGCCCTTGGAGTCGGTGAGCGCCTGCTCTCCGAGTGCTTTCGTGAATGCATATGCGTCCGGCCAACCGACGCTGGCCGCCCGTGACCGACCGGCCTCTACGAGCTGATCTTTGACCCACCGCTCACGCAGGTGCTCGGTCTTGGCGGCGAGCGCCGGCGCCCCCGCTGCGCCGAGTTCGCTGCGCGCCTCCTTGCGGTACTGCACCAAGCGGTCCGGTTGACGGCTGAGCGCCTCGGTGTCGCCCCACAGACGTCGGGATGCGGCCACTTCGGACTTCCACGACAGGCCGATGTCGAACGGCCCAGCGCTGACGAGTTCCTCGGGGGCATTGCCGCGCCGGTTACCTGCGACGTAGCAGGTGCTGACGGCGACGAGGTGGGGCGTGACGGCAAGCTTCTGGCACAGCTCCACGATGCGAACGGGGCCAAGCAGGTTGATCTCCACGGCACGGTCGAGCGGCGAATCGAACGACACGGTGGCTGCCGAGTGAATGATCGTGTCGGCGGTTGCCCACAGCGCGGTATCCGACTCGTTCAAACCGAGCCCGTCTCGTGACACGTCGCCAGCCACGGTGGTGATACGGCGAGCGACCATCTGGTCGAACGTCTCGGATGACCCCGGAGCGTTGTACTGCTCGCGCAGGCGATCGAAGGCGTCGTTCTTGAGCAGTTCCTTGCGGGTGCGCTCGGACGCCATGGTGCGGCGCCCGTCGCGCACGAGCAGGATGAGCTCACAGTCGGGTACGCCGCGCAGCAACCGTTCGACGAGTGCGGTGCCGACGAAGCCGGTGCCCCCCGTGACGGCGATGCGCTTACCTGCGAGCGATGCTGCGATCACGAACCTCTGTCTACCACTTGGTAGAGAGACCTGCAATACTGAACGAGATGTCGAACCGGGTGATGTCGAGGCGGGGGATGGTGCCGAGTCGCGAAACGAGCACCCGCCAACGCATCCTCGACGCTGCGCTCGATCTGTTCGGGTCGCGCGGTGTCGACGCTGTATCACTCGACGAGATCGCCCGTGACGTGGGCGTACGCAAACAGACAGTTCTGTACTGGTTCGCGTCGAAGGATGAGCTGCTGGACGCCGTGCTGGAAGAGGTTGCTGCCGACCTCGTCGTCGTCATCGCTGCAGCTGTGCGTTCAGCGGACCCCGACCCTCTCGAACGGGTCGATGCTGTCGTACGCGCAGTCTTCCGCCCGGCAGTACGGCGCCCGGCGATGCTGGGGCTGGTGCGGGAACTCACTCGGTTGCCGGAAGTGCACGGCGACCGTCTCCGGGTGCGAGTGCAACCGCTGGTAGACCGCTGCGTGGAGTATCTCGAACAAGAGATGGACGCGGGCCATCTACGCCGAGCCGATGCTCGTCTCGTCGTCGGACTTGCCTACGCCACGGTCACCGGAATCGCGACCGACCGGGAGGTGCTGCGAGCCGTCGGCTGGCAACCGACCACCGCCGGGCTACGGCATCTCCGTGACGAGTTGCGAGCGTTCCTCCGAGCAGCGCTCGCACCCACCGTGTCGGCCTGACGACGCCGCGGCAACTCGGCGCCGAGCGCCTCCATCGTCGATGGCGGAGCGTCGGTTTACCGCAGTTGCGTCTTCTGCACTTTGCCCATGGCATTGCGGGGGAGTGCGTCGACGATGCGGATTTCGCGAGGTCGTTTGTGCGCCGACAGCAGGGCTGCGACGTGGTTGATCAGCGTGGTGGCATCGCAGCCGCTCCCGACGACCACCCCGACCACCCGTTCGCCCAAGTCCCCATCCGGCACTCCGAAGACGGCCGCCTCGGCAACGGACGGATGGGTGAGGAGCGCCGCCTCGACCTCGCCTGCACCTACTTTGTATCCGCCGGTCTTGATGATGTCGATCGATGACCGGCCGACGACCCGGTGGAAGCCGCCAGCGTCGATCGTGACCGAGTCTCCCGTGATGAACCAGCCGTCCGCAGTGAATGATTCTGCCGTGGCATCCGGTCGATTGAGATAACCATCGCACAGCGTTGGCCCGCGAACTTCGAGCCCGCCGATCGATTCACCATCGTGGACGACGATGTTGCCGTCGTCGTCTCTCAGGCGGGTCTCGATGCCGGTCAAGGGTGTTCCGACCCAGCCGGGTCGACGTTCGCCGTCGACTCGTGTGCTCAGCGTGATCAGCGTTTCCGTCATGCCGTACCGCTCGACGGGCACCTGACCGACGGTCGCCCACAACTGCTCGAACACCGCCACAGGCAAGGGGGCACTGCCAGATACGAGCAGCCGAGCTGACGACAAACCCGTTGCCGACGTGACGTCAGCGACCACTCGCGACCACACCGTAGGGACGCCGAAGAACATCGAGGCGCCGTCCTCGGTCGCCGCTTGGGCGTACCGGTCGGGAGTCGGCTTGCCGGTGTGGACGAGACGGCTCCCCACTCTCAACGCGCCCAACACCCCAAGAATGAGCCCGTGCACATGAAAGAGGGGCAGTCCGTGGGCGAGCACGTCGTCGGGCGTCCATCCCCAGGCCTCAGCCAGTGCATCGAGGTCGGCTGCGATGGCATCATGGGTGATCATCACGCCCTTGGGCGGGCCAGTCGTACCAGACGTGTACATCACGATCGCCGTGTCGCCACCCGGAACGTGGGGGAGCGGGAGCGGTGACGCCGCAGCGTCGTTTCCGGGAACGGGAATTCGATCGATCGTGACCTCCGGCCAATCGGGCGCACCGATGACTGCTGCAGCACCCGAATCGCGCAAGATGTGTTGGCGTTCCATCGGCCCGGCGTCGTACGGCACGGGCACGATCGGAACGCCCCAACGAATACTGGCGGCAACGGCGACCACTGTGTCGAGTGTCGCCGTGCCGCACACAGCGACTGCTGGCCCCCCCACCAGCGCAGCACCCAGGACGTCGGCACGCCGGGCGAGCTGCTCCCACGACGAGGCCACGCCGTCGACCACGATTGAACGCTCGGAGTCGGCTCGCAACCCGGCGCCGTCGAGCGCGGACAGAATTCTCATCGATGTCAGGGTAGAGAACGGTGTGCTTTGTGAGTAAGCCAGGGATCCGTTCAGCGATGATGTTTCTGTTGAATCTTGGTCGGCGGTCGTTTGCTGGCTGGCCAACAAACTTCTATCGACGCCGGCAGTGCTGGCAGACTTCGACCATGTCTGTGCCATCGCGCCAAGCGGAAAGGACCGAGCGTTCAGCCGAAGCGTTGCTGGATGCCGCCGGCGAACTCATCGCCGAAGGCGGCCTCGAGGCGATGACCTTTGCCGCCATCGGCCAACGTGCCGGTTACAGCAGAGGCCTCGTCACGGCCCGCTTCGGCTCGCGGGCGGGTTTGGTGAACGCGCTGTTGCGGCGAACGTGGGGACAGGTCCAAGTTCGCCGTGATGCGCTCACAAGGCCAGGGCAGCCCGCCATCGACGGGCTGATGTCGTTCGTGATCGTGATTCGCCAGTACGCCCAGGAAGATCCGCGCAACGTGCGCGCCCTCTTTGCGTTGATGTTCGAAGCACTGGGGCCAGATGATGCGCTCCGCGCACGGATGATGCAGTTCCACCAAGCCATGCGAGACGACATCGCTCAGTTGGTCGAAGCCGGTCGTGCGGACGGTTCGGTCAACGATGCAATCGACCCCGAGTCGACGGCTGTGATGCTGGTCGCGCTCTTTCGAGGTCTGGCCTACCAGTGGATGCTCGACCCGGCGTCGGTCGATCTCACCAAGGCCTACGACGTCATCCATCAACAGGTGGGCGGTGCTCTGGCCACCGGCACAGCATCGCCCCGGTGAGCGGCTGACGCTTCGCTTCAGTGTTTGACGTTGCGGCGTCGCCTCGCGTGGCGTTCGAGCGCCAACTCAACCAGCCGGTCGATGATCTGCGGGTAGGTCCAGCCGCTGGCGATCAGCAACTTGGGAAACATCGAAATCGGGGTGAAGCCCGGCATCGTGTTCACTTCGTTGCAGAGAAAGCCGCGCCCTGGCGACCCATCGGCCGCGATCTCTTCGAAGAAGAAATCACACCTGGCCAACCCTTCACATCGCAACGCTCTGTAAACACGGAGGGCCAGCTCCTGCACGTCGGCTGCCTGTGCCGTCGTGAGCGCGGCCGGAATGATGCCGCTCGACAAGTCATTGATGTATTTGTCTTCATAGCTGTAGAACTCGTCACCGGGAATGACCTCGCCAGGAACCGACACCTCGAGGTCGTGGTTACCGATGACGGCAAGTTCGATTTCGCGACCGACGATGCCTTCTTCGACCACGACCCATTCGTCGTAGGTGAGGGCATGCTGGATCGCAACTGCCAACTCATCGATCGAACGAGCCTTGGTGACTCCGACGGAGGACCCCATGTTGGCTGGTTTCACGAAGCAAGGCAGCCCGAGACCGACTGCGAGTTCGCCGGGAAGGCCTGGGGTGATGTGTGGTTCGGCAAATGCCCGAAAGCGTGCTTGCGGAATGTTGTTGGCGAGCAGCACTTGTTTCGCCATCGCCTTGTCCATGCCGACCGCGGAACCCAGCACGCCAGCCCCGACGTAGGCGACGTTGGCGAGTTCCAGCAGCCCCTGCACTGTGCCGTCTTCACCCATGGGGCCGTGCAGTAAGGGGAGGACGACGGTCTGCTCGGGGCTGTTCGTGACGGTGTCGAGCATGATCGATGTGCTCAGCGAATCACCCTCTGGATTCAGACGCCCAGGCAAGGCTGCCGGCCAAGCAGCAAGCGCAGCGGCCGCCTCGGTCGCCAGGGACCACTGCCCAGACGTGGAGATGCCGATGGGCGTTATGCGATACCGATCTGGGTCGGCAGCAGCGAGCACGTGAGCGGCGGTGGTACAGCTCACGTCGTGCTCGGCCGACTGGCCTCCGAACAACACCACCAGATGAATGCGCGCGTCGCTCATCCGCGCGACGGTACCGTTCGGTGCCATGCGAATGTCGGCATCCCAAGTGGCAGCGGCAACCGGCGGTGTACTGGTTGGTGCCGACGTCGAAGTCGATGGCGCCTCGTTCGATTCGCGCTCGGTGAGCGCAGGCCAGCTGTTCGTACCGCTCATCGCCGAGCGCGACGGGCCCCAGTTCATTTCCCAAGCTGTCGTGGCCGGCGCAGTGGCCTACCTCACGAGTACAGGCGACACAAGCAATTCCGGAGCAGCAGCGATCCTGGTCGACGACACCGCCGCTGCGTTGATGCAGTTGGCCACGTGGGCCCGGCAGCGATTCACCGGCCCGGTGGTTGGCATCACCGGCAGCGTCGGAAAGACGAGCACCAAAGACTTGGTCCGCGCTGTATTGGCACCGACGTTCCGGGTCGCGGCCAACGAACGGAGCTACAACAACGAGCAAGGGCTTCCTGTCACCGTGCTCGGGGCCCCGGACGACACCGAGGTGTTGGTCGTGGAGATGGGCATGCGTGGCTTCGGAGAGATCACACGCCTCTGCGATGTCGCCCGGCCCACCGTTGGCATCGTCACCGCCGTCGCGGGCGCCCACACCGAGCGTGTCGGGGGCATCGATGGTGTTGCCATTGCGAAGCGCGAGCTCGTGGAAGCGTTGCCCTCAACCGGGGTAGCCATACTGAACGCAGACGATGCGCGGGTCGCTGTGATGGCGTCCTTCACCGATGCAACAGTGGTCACCTACGGTCGCCTGAGGGATGTCGCTTCGGGCGTCGATGTAGCGGTATCCGACCTCGATCTCGACGAGGTCGCCCGGCCGCGCTTCACCGTGCACACCCCGTGGGGGAGTGAACGAGTTGCGTTGGCAGTCAGCGGTGAGCACATGGCATACAACGCTGCCGCTGCGATTGCGGTCGCCGGTGTGCTCAACGGGTCGATCGAAGCGGCCGTGCGGGCGCTGGAACACGCTGAAGTGTCGGCGCATCGCATGCAGGTGGGCCGCGCCTGGTCGGGTGCAACGATCATCGACGACTCCTACAACGCCAACCCCGATTCCATGCGTGCAGCACTCGATGCACTAGTGGCGATGCCTGCGTCGCGTCGCGTCGCAGTGCTGGGCCGGATGGCAGAACTCGACGATCCGGAGGCTGGGCACCGGCAGGTTGCCGCCGATGCTGCTGAGCGCGGCATCGAGTTGATCGCTGTAGGCACCAGCCTCTACGGCACCGACCCAGCAGAAGATGCTGCGAGCGCGGTCGCAGCCATCGGCGACCTCGATGAAGGTGACGCCGTGTTGGTCAAGGCCAGCAACAGTGCTCAGCTCTGGCATGTGGCTGAAGCCCTCCTCGGCCGTTGAAAGGGCGCCGGTTCACCGATGAAGTGTGCGGCTGGTGAAGTGTGTTCGGCTGGTGAAGTGTGCGGCTGGTGAAGTGTGCGGCTGGCGTGACAGCTGCTGCGACTGACGCGAAGCTGGGTGATGAGTTACACCACGGTCTCAGCCCCTCAGTTCGACTCCATGGAAGGGCTCGCCGACTGGCGCTACGAATTGGGCGCGATCCACGCAACGTTTCGAACCGGCTCGTTCCCGAGTGCTGCGGTTCTGGCAGCGTCCATCGCCGATGCCGCCGAGACCCATCAGCATCACCCAGACATCGACATCCGGTATCCCGACTGCGTGCTGGTGCGTCTGACAACTCACGTAACTGAGGGTCTGACGCAACACGACGTCGAACTGGCACGGGTCGTGTCCGAGTTGGCGGCCAGAGTGGGGGCATCGTCGGAACCAACGTTGATTGCGTCGCTCGAACTGGCGATCGATGCCATGGAAGTCGACGGCATCCGGCCTTTCTGGATGGCAGTCCTCGGATACCGCCAGGACTCTGCCGGCAACTTGGTCGACCCCCTCGGCCGTGGCCCAGCAGTGTGGTTTCAGCAGATGGACGAGCCTCGCCCGCAGCGTAATCGCATCCATTTCGACATCAGCGTTCCACACGACGTAGCGGAGGAGCGGGTTGCGGCCGCGCTCGCTGCGGGGGGCACGATAGTGAGCGACCGTCGGGCGCGAGCCTTCTGGGTGCTAGCTGATGCCGAGGGCAACGAGGTGTGTGTCTGCACGTGGCAAGACCGCCAATGATGGCACCCCACCGGCCAACGGCGTCGCCCGGTGACACGGATTCGATGGCTCCCGGCGAGTCGATGATATGATCCGTTGGACAGTGCTCCATCGTGGTGGGTTTCGGTATGTGGTCCCGTCATTCGCCGTGAAGCGGTGTTGCGCTACGTGGCCGGAGGATGCGCCGACTGGCGGTGTCCTCCGGTCATGACTGTTTTTGTCACCGTAGGATCTTGGCCATCAGCAAGCACTACGAGGTCCTGGGCGTTGCCGAAACCGCATCGCCGGATGAGGTCCGCGCCGCCTATCGCAGATTGATGAGAGTAGTCCACCCTGATGTCGCGTCGTCCGGGAACGGCACAGGGCTGCATTCTGCAGCAGACGTGAACGAGGCGTACCGCGTATTGATCGACCCGGAGCGACGGTTGGCGTACGACCGGCAGCGTCGTGTGTCTGGTAGCGCGATTCCACCCACGCAACAGCCTCAGTATCGATACGAGTCCAGCGATCATCCGGTGTATCAGCGGCCGGTGTCCCGGCCATCGTCGCCGGATCGGCGGGTGCCGTGGCGCGGTGTGCTCGCAGTCGTGCTGTCGGGGGTCGTTGGTGTGGTGGTGCTCTCGGCGGTGGCCGACCCGTCGGTGCCACGTTCACCCGACGGGGTGCTGCAATCCGGGTCCTGTGTCACCATCGAACCCAATGGCGACGCCCGCGAGATCGCTTGTACTGGTGTCGACGACATCGTGATGGACGTGCTGGTGCCCTTCGACATTCCTTGTCCGCAGGGAACCGTTGGCCATCGAGACCGCCAAGGAATGGGTGTCGCCTGCATCGCTCCGCTGCCAACTGTGGTGTCGCCGTAAGCGCACTGGCGTGCCGACCGTTGCGGAGTTCTGAGCGAGGTCGATTCGCTCGAGGCAGTGCTAAACTCGCCATCTCACACGGGCGGTTAGCTCAGTTGGTTAGAGCACTGCCTTCACACGGCAGGGGTCGGGGGTTCGAGTCCCTTATCGCCCACCAACAAAAAACCCAGGTCAGCGGCCATTTGGCCCCGACCTGGGTTTTTCTCTTTCCAGGGGTGGATCCGTCAACGGTCCTCGTCAGCTGGCCGGTCCCGTGCCGATCCAGCCGTTGATGTCAACCACAAGGTCGGTTGCGGTGAGTCCGTAGAAGCAGATCGTGCCCGTCGCTGACACTGGGGCGATGACTGCGTTGGCGACCGTTTGGCCGGCACCGTCAAAGTTCACGCTCGATACTGCTTCCATCGCCCCGCAGGGGAACACGGTGATAAACCCGGGAGCCTCGGTGTTCGTGGCTGTCACGTTCAACGAAACGGCAGTCACGCCGGACCCTGGGACGAGACCGGGAAGGCCCGTTACCTGAACCTCCACGACATTGCCGCGGCCGATCTTGGCTTTGGCGACGTCACGGATCGCATCCGGACTCGAGTCGGCACGTGTGTCGAGCACTCGGGCTGGACCGACCTCGTGGAAGTCGGAGCCGGATTCGATCCAGCCGTTGATGTCGACGACCAGGTCGGTCGTCGACAGGGTGTAGAAGCAGATGGTGCCATTCTCAGACACCGGGGCAATGACAGCGTTCGCGACTGTTTGTCCGGCCGCGTAGTTCACGCTCGACACTTCTTCCCTCGTCCCACAGGCGAACACCGTGATGAATCCGAGGGCGTCAGGGTTGGTGACGACCACGTTCAGCGACACTGACCCGACCCCGTTCGTTGGTACGAACCCGGCCAGATCAGTCAAGCGGACTTCCATTGTCGCCCCCGCAGCGAGTTTGGCCCTGGGGACGTCACGGAGCGCGTCCGGGCTCGCACCAGGACGGGTATCGAAGACTCGTTTGGGTCCGACGGTATGGAATGCGGCGCCTGCGGCGAACCAACCGTTGAGGTCGACCACGATGTCGGTCGCGCTCAGAGCGTAGAAGCAGACGGTGCCGCTCGGTGAGACCGGGGCGATTACTGCGTTGGCGACGGACTGGCCGGCCCGGAAGTTGACGCTCGACACTTCTTCCAGCGCCCCGCATGCATAGACGGTGATGAACCCATCGGCGGTTGAACCGGTTGAGGTGACGTTCAGGGACACCGCTCCGACCCCGGTGGCTGGGACGTACCCGGCGAGATCGGTCATCTGAACGTGAAGTATGTAGGCGCCACCAACTTGCTGTGCTGGGACGGTTCGCAAACTGTTCGCGGCTGCGCCGAGTCTGGTATCGAACACACGCTTCGGTCCGACAGAGGTGTACTCCGCAACTTGCGGCGTGGTGCCCGGCGGAGCCTCTATGACGGTGATCGTCTGGGTGGCGGTGCCGGTGTTGCCGGCCGGATCGGTGATTGTGATGGTGACCACATTGACGCCGGCAGGTAGCGGTGTGGTGGGGGTGACCGTCCAGGTGCCGTCGGCCGCGACGGTCGTGGTCAGGGTTTGGCCGGCGACGGTGACCGTGACGGTCGAGCCGGGCGTGGCCCCACTACCCGAAATCGGTGGGGTCGAGTCGGTCGTTTCGACGGTCGGTGGGGTGTCGACAACCGGGCCAACCGTGTCGACAGTGAGTGTTTGCGACGATACAGCAGGTGAGCCGTCGGTGGCGCTGAAGCTTGCGGTGACGTTGTACACACCATCGGTGATGTGGGTTGCGGTGACGGCCCAGGCACCCGACGCTGCAGACACCGTCATCGCCTGACCTGCGACCGTGACGGTGAGAACCCTGCCGTCGGCAGCATTGGTAGTACCTGAGATCATCGGTGTGGCGTCGTTGGTGGCGTCGGTTGCGCCGCCTTCGATCGTTATCGTCGTCGGGGTCGCCGCGTCGATCGTCAGGATTTGGGTTGCCGATCCGATGTTGCCGGATGCGTCAGTGATCTCGGTGACGATCGTGATGGCGCCGTCGCCGATGTGGGCCGCCGTTACGTTCCACGATCCGCCTGGCTGCACCGTTGCGCGCAGCGTCTGGCCGTCGGCGGTGACGGTGACCGCCGAACCGGCGGCAGCGTCTGTAGTGCCACTGATCATCGGTGTGGCATCGGTGGTCGCCACGGACGGGCCGTGGGTGTACGTCACCGTCGGTGGGATCGCATTCACGGTCAGAAGAGCCTGGTTGGCGTTGCCGGTGTTGCCAGCGGGGTCGGTGACGGTGACGAATGCGAAGTGGGTGCGGTTCGGGACCGTCCCGGCGGTCACCGAGAAGGTGCCGTCAGCTGCGATCGTGGTCGTCAAGCGCTGGCCGTTGATGGTGACCGTCACCAGTGAGCCAACGGCAACGTCAGCTGAGAAACCGGTGATCGTCGGACTGGCGTCGGTGGTCGTCCGCGACGGTCCGCCGTCGATCGAGACAATCGGTGCTGTTACATCGACCGTCAAGGTCTGGGAGTATCTGCCGCTGTTGCCGGCCGGATCCGACACCGATGCAACGATCGTGTGGTCACCGACGGCGAGCGGCATGGAGGGGGTGACGTTCCATCCATCCAGTTGGACGAGTGCCGGCATTGGGGCAGCGTCGTCGATCGTGACGAACACCATGACGCCCGGTCCGGGGGCGACGTCGGTGGTTCCGACGATCGTCGGGGTGCGGTCGTTTGTCGCGTCGGTCGTGCCGGGATCGATCGCGATGATCGGCGGGACCAGGTCGACCATCAGGCGTTGGGTGACTGGCGGGCTGGTCGTGTTGCCGACCGTGTCGGTCGCCGCGACTGAGACGTGGTGAGTCCCGTGGCCCAGTACGGCCGTTGTCGAAGCGGTCCAGGTGTTGTTGGTGACGACGACGTCGGCAACAGTGAGACCGTCGATGATGACGACCACGGTCGCGCCTACCTCGGTGGTTCCGACGACGGTCGGTGTCGGGTCGTTCGTCAGATCGCTCGACGTGATCGAGATGACCGGGGCGGTCGCGTCGATGTGCAGGATCTGAGTGGAGGTTGTCTCGTTGCCCGCCGGATCGGTGACGGTGGCGACGACGGTCCATATACCTGCGTACATTCCATTCGGAGTGATGTTCCACGTCAGGTCGTCTTGGACGAGTGTGGTGCGAATCAAGGAGCTGCCCACATTTCCGAGGCTGGTCAATGTGACGGTGACGGGCTCACCCGATGCGACATCGGTGGTTCCCGAGATCGTCGGGGTCAGATCGTTCGTGAACGCAGGAGTGCCACCTTCGATGGTGACCACAGGCGGGGCTGTGTCGACGTTGAGTACCTGGGTGAATGAACCCACGTTGCTGGCGCCGTCGATCACGCTGGCGACAATGGTGTGGTTGCCGTTCATCAGCGTTGGCGGCTCGAAGGACCAGAGGCCGGTCTCGGAGATCGTCGGGTTGGGAGTCACCTCGGCACCATCGACGGTGACCGAGACGGTCGTCGGTGAGCGGAGGCTGGTGGTACCGGTGATCGTCGGCGAAGCCGTTATCGAGGACGCGTTCATGCCGCCATCAATGGTCACAGTCGGCGGCGCTGAATAGATCTGGTTGCCGGACATGGTGATCGCACCGCCAAGCGAGGAGAGACGCCCGTTGATCGTCGATCCGTGACCCGAGCTGATGGCGGCTGTGGCCATCAAAGTGCCCACGAACGTCGAGCCTGCGCCGATCGATCCTGCACCAGTGACCGCCCAGAACACGTTCTCGGCTCTCGCGTCGCCGGTCAAGTTCATGGTGATACCAGCTCCGAGGGCGAGAGCACCGTTCACTTGGAAGATGAACACCGACTCAGGGTTGTTCTCGCCGTCGATGGTGAAAACTCCACCAGCGGCCATGCCGCTCGCCGCAGCCGTAGCGTGGACACCAGGTCCAGCTGTCGTGCCATCTAGGACACCAGGCATGACGGCTGCGCCGCCGCGTGATTTGGCGTTGTCGAACGCGATCTGGAGGTCGGCGAGCGCCGGTGAAGCCGCTGCACCTTCGTACAACGTGCCGGTGTAGATGCCGGTCGGGAACCCGGTCAGAGCGCCGACGAGTCCGACGTCGCCACGCACCACTGTCACAGGCGGCGGGTCGGCGTTCCCTACGGCTGCTCCTGAGAGCACCGCAAACGTGGAAACCAAGCCAAGTGGAACTTTGGCAACTGGAGGTGCAGCAGCCGCCGGGGTCGCGGCGGCGCCGACGACGGTGAACGTGGCGGTCAACCCAACGAGGGCGACCATCGAGATATGGCGTACCCATCTCAAGGCGCGAGTCGGGGAAGGCGACGAGGTCGCCTGTGGTAGATCTTGGCTGGTTGGCATTGTGCGGCGTCCTCGGTATCGGCGGAGGCGGTGAGGTGCCGCTCCTTACCATGGTGCGCGTCACAGTCGCAGCGGCCCGCAGCGCCAGCAGATCGCTAGCACACCACCTCATCGGCGCACCCGGACGAGACTTGAGGACTCAGTTTCAACAAACTTCGACCAGTCTCCAATCGTTCGTTCATCCCAACGTTCGATCATCCCATCGTTCGATCATCCCATCGTTCGTTCACCCATCGTTCGATCAGCGGTGTCTGGCGGTTAGATTCGCGACGTGTCAAAGCTTTGCGAGCGTCCCGGCTGTTCTGAGCCTGGTGCCGCCGTGTACGGCATGGTTGCTGAAGATTTGTTGTTCTGGATCGTGGCCACCGGTGCCGACACACCGTCGGATGCGAAGTTGCTGTGCCGTCGTCACGCCGATGCCATGGTGGTGCCCCGTGGCTGGACGCTCGACGATCGCCGGCAACCGACACCCAGCTTGTTCCAGACTCGTCGCTACGACACGAAGACGTCGTTGCAGGCCAGCGTCCACGCTGCCGCGCTGGCAGCCAACCCACCATCAGTTCGCCATCAGCTGCGCAGAGTCGGCAGACAGGCAGTCGAGCAACTCCAGATTGATGGTACCGGCCCCACCGTGCGGCCATCGCCAGAGCAACTTGCCGCGCTCGACGAAACCGCAGTGGAGTTGGTGGCGAAATTCGACCGCCCCTACCCACACCCTCAACTTGGCGACGAGACCGCCCCTCTTGACGACCTGGCCCATCAGACCGACGTCGCCGACGAACCACCACTCGATCACGTCGAGGATGTCACCAATTTCAGCGCCTGGCGGCCAGAGTTCGACACCGACGATGACCTCGATGGATTGCTGAAGACGACGAGTCCATTGCTAGCGCGGGCATTCCGGGGCACCGCCCGTCAGCGGTGAACGAGTCAACCGGTCGGCATGCGTTCCACCCAATCGGTGATCATCGCGGCGGCTCCGAACGTCGTGTTTCCGTTCGTGTCAACGCTCGACCAGTACCCCAACTGGCTGCCGCTCGTCCACTCCGTCGAGCCAACCGCCACTGCAGACGGAGAGCGCGGGCCGTCATGGCTCGTAGAGATTCGGGCGCGGGTTGGCCCGTTCGCCCGGTCGAAGCGGCTCAGAATGACTCGCACAACGTGCGACGACGCCAGCGCGGCTGAGTTCGAACGGGCTGAGCTCGACGGGCGCGAACATGCCCGGTGGGCCCTGCGTGCTGAACTCGACGAGCTCATGAGCGCTGACCGTGCGTCCACTCGGGTCACCATGCATCTCTCATACGACGGATCGTTGTGGGGTGGGGCGTTGTTGGAACGGGTGCTCGACGAAGAGATCAAGCGAGGCCGCGAGGGGCTCGCAGCGTTGGTCAGCGACCCGACGATTCGCTGACTCTCCAAGCGGTCAGTCGGCCGTCGCTACGCCGTTCGAGCTGCAACGGCATCCGAAAGCAGTCGCTGAGTGTGTCGCTCGTGAGCGTCTGATCGATTTGCCCCTGAGTCAAGACCAACCCATCGCGAAGCAGGAGCGCGTGGGTGATCCCGGCGGGAACTTCGTCCACGTGATGGGTGACCAGGACGAATGGGGTGGATTGGGTGGTGAGGTCGTCGAGCGCTTCGACGAGTTGCTCGCGCCCGCCGAGATCGAGTCGTGCGGACGGTTCGTCGAGGAGGATGACGTCGGGATTGGTCATGAGGGTTCGGGCCAGAAACACCCGCTGAAGTTCACCTGACGACAGTGTGCCAATCGATCGATCGCAATATGAGCCAACGCGCATGCGCTCGAGACACTCGACCGCTCTTGCACGGTCGTCGTCGGAGTAGCGATGCCACCATGGTTCCAGCGCGGCGTACTTCGCTGTCATCACGACGTCGGTTGCGGTGAGATCTGTTCTGAACTGGGCCGCGAGCGCAGCGGACGCATAACCGACGCGACGGCGAAGCACCCGCACGTCAGTGCGGCCCAGCTGTTCACCGAGCACCTGCACGGTTCCAGAGGATGGGTGTTCGTACAGAGAGGCGATGCGCAACAACGTGGTCTTTCCGCTTCCATTTGCGCCGAGAACGAGCCAGTGCTGCCCAGGCGCAACCCGGAACGTCACATCGTCGAGGATTCGCCGGCCGTCACGAATGAATGTGATGTTGTCGAGTCGGAGGACAGCGGGTTCCGCGTTCATGATTTGCCCGCCGTCAGCACGAGTGCCGAACCTACCCAATCACCGTGGCCGATGCACAACCCCGGTTACGATGGAAGGAAATGGGCAAGATGCATGAACCTCTCGCTCATCGCACCGGGTCGATGGTGCGCCGTACCGGGTTGGCTGCGGTGTTGCTCGCAGTGTGCGTAGTTACACCCACTCACGCGCAATCGAACGATGACGCTGCGCAACAAGCGGCCCTTGAGATTTCTGCCGCCCGCGACCGTGCCAACGCAGCTGCGGATGCATACTTTGTGGCCGAGTCGGAACTCGCCCTCCTCGAACTCGCCCGTCAGCGACTCGCCACCGAGGTTGCCGACCTCGAACTGGCGGTCGACGAGCTTCAGGCGGCTGTCGCGCAGGTGGCGGTGGAACGTTTCGTGAGCAGCGGCTCAAACGGCATTCCTCTACTCACCGATGTGCGCGTACCCACCGCTCAAATGCATGGTGATGTGCTGGCCCAGGTGGCGGCCGAGTCGAGCGCGATCACGGTTGACGACTACGACGCTGCGATCGATGTGCTCGCCGACAAGAAGGTCGAGTTGGCGGACACCGAGACCGAACTCGAGCAGCAGCAGGTCGACTTGTTGCAGCTCCAACAAGACGCCGAAGACGAGGTCGTACGTTTGCGGGAGATCGAAGACGATCGGCTTGGAGACGAAGCGGTGCAAGCCGCATTGGCTGCCATGCAACTCGAACAGGCTCGCCAATACGAGGAACTGCAACGCCGCCAGGCCGAGGCGGCCCGAACCAACGACGACCAAGCGGGCACGGCAGCAGCGTCGGGAGCGAACCCAGCGGTTGCAACCGGTCTGGTGCAAGGTGTCACCACGGGCAACCAGGGCGCCAGCGGCGGTGCCGCAGGTGGGCGTACCGGCGGCGGGGGCGTTGGCAACGATCCGCGGGCGGGTGGCAACGGCTTCACCGACACGATCATCTGCCCGGTGGTGGGAAGTTCGGGCTATGCCGACGGTTGGGGCGCGCCTCGGAGCGGGGGACGTCGTCATCAAGGAGTGGACATGATGGCCGCCACCGGCACTCCATTGCAGGCTGTCGTGTCGGGCACAGTGACGCAAGGCAGCAACCGTCTCGGCGGCATTACCTTGTCGCTGTTCGGCGACAACGGCAACCGTTATTACTACGCCCACATGGCCGGCTACGAAGGCATCGGTGGGCGAGTAGAACAGGCCCAGATCATTGGTTACGTCGGCGACAGCGGCAACGCAACCGGTGCGCCCCATCTGCACTTCGAGATTCGCCCGGGCGGTGGCGTGCCGGTGAACCCGTATCCGTCGGTGCTCGCCGCCAGCTGCTGACGCGCACACGTCGTTTGTCTGCGCTGTCCTAGCTGCTGGCCCTCATCTTCACCGAAACCGGTTGGCCGGCAGCCAACTGCCCGCATGCAGCGTCGATGTCGGTGCCACGGTTTTGTCGAACCGTGGCGTTCGCGCCCAGAGCCTCCAGACGGTCTCGAAACTCGTGGACGCGTTTCAACGACGAACCTCGGGTGGGATAACCGGGCGTGGGGTTGAGCGGGATCAGATTGACGTGTGCATGTGGGCGTAGGCGGCGACAGAGTGCGGCCAGTTCGCTGGCGTCGGTATCGCGATCGTTGACACCGTCGATCATGGCCCACTCGAAACTCACCCGACGATGTCGCGCGACGAGGTAATCGTTGCAGGCCCTCATGAGGTCCTCGATGGGGTACCGCTTGTTGATGGGCACCAACTCGTCACGCAGGGTGTCGTTCGCTGCATGCAGCGATACCGCCAAGTTCACCGGGAGTGGCCGCTCGGCGAGTTTGCGAATACCCGGGATGATGCCGACCGTGCTGATCGTGATGTGGCGCGCTGAGAGGCCGATGTCACCGTGCAGCCGTTCGACTGATGCCCAGACCGCTGACTCGTTGGCCATGGGTTCGCCCATGCCCATGTACACCACGTTCGACACCCTGCGATCGAGCTCGCGGGCACGCCTGCTCGCACGAGCCACTTGCTCGACGATCTCGCCGACCGTGAGATGTCTGGTGAAGCCAGCCTGACCAGTGGCGCAGAACCCGCAGGCCATCGCGCAACCAGCCTGGCTGGAGATGCACACGGTGGCCCGGTCGCGATACAGCATGAGCACTGTTTCAACTCGGCTTCCGCCGTCGAGTTCCCACAAGAACTTGATGGTGTCACCACGATCACTCACCGACTCCGTGACCGGCGTGAGTGCAGTTGGCAAGGTGGTGGCGAGTTCTGCTCGCATCGACTTCGGCAGATTGGTCCACTCGTCGGGCTCGGTGAGTTGTTCGTACAAACCGCTCCACACCTGGTCGACCCGATACTTCGGCGTTCCCACGAGGAGTTCACCCAACTGTGCGCGGTCGACGTCATACCGGGTCTGGACGGCGGTTCGGGAGATCATGTTGCAGCTGCCAGTCAGAAGAGTTCGGCCGCGAGGGCTTCGTACTGGGCGATCCGGTCGCGGATGACGTCGGCGCTGGCATGCCAGAACGCGGCGTCGGTGACGTCGAGGCCGAATGCTTCGCCGAGCGTTTCCGCGGAATCCATGCCAGCCCGCGACAGGAGATCGGCGTAGCCGGCCCGGAACTTGTCGGGGTCGTCGACATAACGCGAATAGAGCCCCAGACCGAACATCATGCCGTACGTGTACGGCCAGTTGTAGAAATGTGATGCGTAATAGTGCGACTTGAGGAGCCACATGTACGGATGGCGGGTGCTGAGGTCGATGCCCTCGCCGTACGCCTGCTCCTGGCTGTCGAGCATCAGTTCGTTGAGCTCGCTCACGCCGAGGGTTCGCCGTTGGCGTCGTGCGAGGACTTCCGTCTCGAACAGCACTCGTGACTGAATGTCAACGAGAACCTGGTTGGTGCCGGCGAGGTCGACGTCGAGGAGAGCCAGGCGGTCGGCGCCTTCCAATCGTGCGAGCCCGGACTCGACCGCGAGTGTTTCGCAGAAGATGCTGGCTGTTTCGGCGAGCGCCATCGGCAACCGTCGTTGCAACGCCGTGCGGCCGTTGAGCGTGGTGTTGTGATAGGCGTGCCCGAGTTCGTGCGCCGTCGTCTGTGCCGACTCCACCGAGCCCGACCAGTTCAGCAGCACCAACGATCGATCGTCGAAGAACGACATACAGAAGGCGCCACCCACTTTGCCTTCCCGAGGCGACGCATCGATCCACTGTTCGTCGAGCGCCCGGTCGACCAGCCCGCCGAGTTCGGCGCTGTATCCGGTGAATGCGTTACGCACCCAGTCGAGCCCTTCGGCCCATGAGATGGACGACGCGATGCCTGGCAACGGTGCGATGAGGTCGCTCCACCGGAGGCCGTCGGCATGCCCGTGAACCCGTGCTTTGGTGCGCATCCATCGGCGCAGGTCTGGCAGCACACCGGCGATGGCTTCGTTCATGGCGTCGAAGGTGGGCCGGCTGACATTGTTGGCGTACAGCGAGGCATCGAGCGGCGAGTCCCAGTGGCGCCGGTTGTTGACGGTGTTGGCCTCGCCCTTGATGGCGTTGAGCGCCGCTGCCACCGATGTGGCGATCTGAGGCCAAGCAACCATCTCCGCGTCGTACGCCGCCTGACGGACGCCAGGGTCGGGGTCGGTCGCAAGCCCGCGGACGGCAGGCATGGGAAGTGATCGTTGGGTGCCGTCGGGGAACTTGACCGAACCGGTGAGTTGAGACGTGAGGTCGCCTTGCAGGCGGGCCCAGGCCGACGACCCGGTGGTGGAAAGCGCTGCGTAGAGGCCTTCTTCGGGCTCGCTCATCTGATGGGCGGCGCGTTCGGCGAGCCGGAGCAGGGGGCCAAGGTGCTCGCCGGCCTCGGTGCTGACGTTGGCCAGATGGTCTGGCCCGAGGGCATGCACCCAGTCCGCCAGCCGCGCCAACAATGGGGTCAGCTCAGACTGGGTGACCTCGAGTTGGCCGAGCAGAGACTGCGCCTGCTCGTTGCGGGAGTCGGTGGTGACCGACGCATAGACAGTGGCTGCGGTGGTCTGCAGGTCCTCTGATACCCGGTTGAGATCGGCGATCACCGCATCTGCCGCTGCGCCGTCGGCTGCCGTCACTGGGCGCGGCTCGATCGCCCGAATGTTGTGTTCGTCGAACTTGGCGACGAGGCGGACTGTCTCTGACGCTGAACGCTCCATTGCGTCTCGAAAGCTTTGGGCATCGAGTGACGCGTGGCGGTCGGTGACGCTCCACCGGGGAAGTTGCTCGAGGTTGGTCACTGAAGCTCCTGACGAGTTGAGTGGATGCGGCCTCTGTATGCACGCCTGGTGCGGAAGATCGAGAAGCCGAGAGAAAGGTACAAGGACAACGCAGCTGCGTTGTCGCCATCGACGAAGAGTGTGGCGGTCGTGATGCCGCGGGCTGTCATGGAATCGAGGCCCGCGAGGGTGAGTTGTTTCCCGAGTCCGTGACCGTGAAATTCTGGATCCACAGCGATGACATAGATCTCACCGACCGGCTCGCTGCCTGGGACTTGATGGATCTTGGTCCAGCAGAACGCTGCAATCTGATCGTCGATCTCGTGGATGAGAAATCCGTTGGCGTGGAACCACGGCTCACGTTGACGGAGAGCGAGGGTGTCGAGGGTCCAGCCGCCTTGTTCGCCATGGTCGGCGAAGGCCCGGTTGTTGACCCGCAACCAGGCTGCGTCGTCTGCGCCGGGCACGAATGCTCGCGTACGAACCGTTGCTTTTGTGGCGAGGGGCAACTCGACGCGCATTTCGTGCAGCGTTCGCCGCAGCGTCATCCCGTGCGCGACGCTCACTGCCGCAAGAGTGGTACCAAGGTCATCGTCGTCGACCCAGATGGTGAGTTCACCTCCGTCGGACCGCTGAAACGCATCGATGGCGGTTTCTGCGATATCTCGTACGACGTCAGCTGTGCTGGCAGAGTCGCCGACCTCGTTCCGGGTCGGCACGACGACCTCGAGCGACGACTCGTGATTGGCGGCCGATATCTGGGCCATGCCGATCGTTCCCTGGCTATCGGCGATGCGGACCACGATGAACCCAGCGCTACCGCCGCGCTGCAGATCCAACCAGAGGTGATCGCTGAGCGGTCTCACTCCGGTGTCGGCTTCCACGGTGCGGACAAATGCGAGGAGTGCATCGGTGTCAGGCTCGGCGGGGTACGCCGACACTTCCACCAGGTGCATGCGTAAAGGGTAACCACCGATCAGGCGGCTGGCACGTTCCGAAACGAGAGGAGATTTGGATCAATCATTCTCACTCAATCTTTGGTGAGGTGGTTGAAGATCGTCCGCCGTTCTGAGACAATGTGGGTCCAGGTTCCCGCCACCTGGATCGGCGCTGGACAGGTCTCCGCCGACCTGCCTGCCCATGGTGTAGCGGCCCCTCGGCTTGCCGGGGGGCCGCTCCCGTTTTTCCCGTCAACTACCGAGCGTCTTCAGGGTGCGTTTCAGCGCACGAGAACTCATGAGAATCTGGCGCTCGGCCTCGTGCAGAGCGGTCACGACGTCTTCGCGGCTGGTTCCGAGGAACGGTTCGGCCAGCGAGGCGACGCGATCGCGTTGCCGGTCGATCATGTCGGTGATGACCAGCAACTCGGCGACGAGTGAATCGGTATTCGGCGCAGGCATCTTGGACGACATCGGACCCACGGTATCGCTGTCCCTCAACCGACGCCCGGCGAAGCTGCCGAGCGACGGACAGCCGCGCAACAACCAGCCGCAACAACCAGCTAGGTCGACGGGAGCGAGGTCGGTAGCCTCCACTGCGTGATCCCGGTACGCGACGACCTCAGGGCCCTCGATGGGTATCACTCTCCGCAGGTCGATGTCGAGGTGCGACTGAACACGAACGAGTCGCCGCTGCCTCCACCTGCCGCATTCCGAGACGCATTGGCTTCAGAGTTGTCGCGTATCGAGTGGCATCGATATCCAGACCGCGAGGCAACCGAGCTGCGCGAGGCGATCGGTGCGCTGCACGGTGTGCCTGCGTCGATGGTGTTCGCGGCCAACGGTTCCAACGAAGTGTTGCAGACCATTCTGCTCACCTATGCCGGTCCGGGGCGCACCGTTGCGACGTTCGAACCGAGCTACCAGATGCACGCGCAGATTGCCCGTGTGGTCGGTTCTACCGTGGTCGAAGGCGAGCGCGCCGCTGACTTCACGTTGTCATCCCATGAAATTCGGCGAGTCATCGCCGAGTGGAACCCGCACGTGACGTTTCTCACGTCGCCGAACAATCCCACCGGCCTGGTCGAGCCGCGCGAGCGCATCTTGGAACTCCTCGACATCTCGAATGGTCTGGTGGTCGCCGATGAGGCGTACGCACAGTTCGCCGACTGGTCGGCGCTCGATCTGATCGACGAGACACGCCCGCTGGTGGTCACACGCACGTTCTCGAAGACTTGGAGCATGGCGGGGGTGCGGCTTGGGTACGCCATCGGGCCTGAGTGGTTCGTGTCCGAACTGGACAAGGTCGTGCTGCCGTATCACCTCGATACCGCCAAGCAACTCGCCGGGCGAATCGCGCTCCGCTTCGTCGACGACATGAACGACCGCGTGCAGATCATCGTCCACGAGCGAGAACGCATCTCCGCGGCGATGCGTGGCATGCCGATCGATGTGACGCCCAGCGGTGCCAACTTCGTCTTGTTTCGTCCACGCACGGTCGCCGGTCGGGAGTTGTGGCAACGGCTGCTCGCACAGAGCGTGCTGGTGCGCGATTGCTCGGGTTGGCCACGTCTCGCAGACTGCTTGCGGGTCACCGTCGGCACGCCTGAAGAAAACGATCGATTCCTCGCTGCTCTCGCGGCGAGCCTTGCCGTCGACGACAGCCCCACGAATGGAGCAATCCCCTCATGAGCCGTACCGCTACCAGGTCGCGCGTCACCAAGGAGACGTCGATCGAGGTGTCGATCGACCTCGACGGCACCGGAGCGACCAACATCTCGACGGGCATTCCGTTCTACGATCACATGCTCGATCAATTGGGCCGCCATGGCGGGTTCGACCTCACGGTGAAGGCCACCGGTGATCTGCACATCGACACCCACCACACGGTCGAAGATGTTGCGATCTCGCTCGGCGAAGCGTTTCGCGAGGCGCTCGGCGACAAGTCCGGAATCCGACGATTCGCCAGCGGCAGATTCCCGCTCGATGAAGCGCTGATCGACATCGCACTGGATCTGTCCGGTCGGGCTCACGTGGAATGGTTGGTCGAGATGCCCGAGGTGTTGCCGCTCGGTAGCCCGGCCTTCGATCCACAACTCGCCGAGCACGCAGTGTCGTCGTTCGCGAATGCCGCTGCAATGACATTGCACGTGGAACTGGTCCGCGGCCGCAACGTTCACCACATCATCGAGGCCACGTTCAAAGGGCTGGCGCGCTCGCTTCGCGATGCCGTTCGTGTGGATCAGCCGGGTGGGGTGCCGTCGACGAAGGGCACGCTGTGACGGCACCCGTGGTCGCAGTGCTCGACTACGGTATCGGCAACCTGCATTCGGCCCAGAAGGCCCTGGAGAAGATGGGTGCTGACGCTCAGCTCACCGCTGATCCAGCCGTCATTGCGGCCGCGGACGGCGTGGTGCTTCCGGGGGTTGGAGCCTTCGGGGCTTGCATGACGGCGTTGCGTACCGCAGGGCTCGAGCAGCCGGCCCTCGACGCCGTGGCGTCCGGTCGGCCGTTTCTCGGTATCTGCGTTGGCATGCAGATGCTCTTCGATGGCAGCGACGAAGATCTCGCAGCCACGGGGCTCGGAATCATCCCTGGTCGAATCGAGTGGATCCCTGCCGGTGTGAAACGGCCACAGATGCAGTGGAACCGTCTGTTGGCGCAGCAGCCCGATCCAATGCTCGCCGGCCTCGGCGAGCATCCGTGGGTCTACTTCGTGCATTCGCTGCACGCTGTGCCCAACGACCCCGAGGTGGTGGCTGCGACGTGTGACTACGGCGGCGCGGTCAATGCGGCATTCCGTTACGGCAACGTGTTCGCGACGCAGTTCCACCCGGAAAAGTCCGGGGCCACCGGCTTGGAGTTGCTGCGCAACTTCGTGTCGATCTGCTCACGCCAGGAGGTGACAACGTGACGATCGACCTCTACCCGGCGATCGACCTGCGCGGCGGCAAGGTAGTGCGGCTCACCGAGGGTGACTACGACATCGAAACGATCTACGGCGACGACCCCATGGCTGTCGCCGAGCAGTTCGTGGATGCAGGCGCTCGGTGGGTGCACGTGGTGGATCTCGATGCTGCTCGCTCTGGCCAGCCGGTCAATCGTTCCGTGGTCGCGGCGATCGCAGCGCGCATCGCCGGCCGAGCGAACCTGCAGAACGGCGGCGGGGTGCGCACGCTGGACGACGCCAAAGCGCTCAAAGCGGCCGGTGTCACCCGGGTCGTCATGGGCTCGGCAGCCATTGCTGACCCTGAGTTGGTGGTAGCTGTGAGCGAGATCCTGCCGGTGGCCGTGGGCCTGGATCACCGCAATGGTGAACTTGCTGTGCACGGATGGACACAGGGCAGCGGCTTGATGCTCCACGATGCTCTGGCCCTGTTCCCCACGGCTGCGGCATTCGTCATCACCGACATCGCACGCGATGGGCGCCTCGCCGGGCCTGACGTGTCGGGCCTCGGTGCTGCTGTCCGAGCAACGTCGATCCCGGTGATCGCCAGTGGGGGAGTGTCCTCACTGCTCGACATCGATGCGCTGGCGGCACTCGTTGGGTTGGGCGGGATCATCACAGGCAAGGCTGTCTACGAGGGTCGGTTCACGGTGCTCGAAGCAATCGAGCGGCTCGAGGTCCGAGCGTGAAGGCGGCTCGTGTCATTCCGTGTCTCGACGTCACGGCCGGTCGTGTGGTGAAAGGCACGAACTTCGTTGATTTGCGCGATGCAGGCGACCCGGTGGAACTCGCCGCCCGGTACGACTCCGAGGGCGCCGACGAGCTGGTGTTCCTCGACATCACCGCCTCGTCAGACGACCGTGCCACCACCGTCGACATGGTGTTTCGAGTCGCCGAACAGGTCTATATCCCGTTCACCGTCGGTGGGGGCATTCGGGGGCTCGAAGACGCTCGCCGCATGCTGCGAGCGGGCGCCGACAAAGTGAGCCTCAACACCGCAGCCGTGCGGCGCCCCGAGCTGATCTCGGAGATCGCCGCCGAGTTCGGGTCCCAGTGCGTCGTGTGTGCGATCGACGCAAAGCGCCGCTCTGTCGATGATCCGAATCAGGGGTTCGAAATCTTCTTGCATGGCGGCCGCACCGCCACCGGAATCGACGCGGTCGAGTGGGCGGCTCGTGCGGTCGAGCTCGGCGCCGGCGAGTTGTTGCTCACGTCGATGGATCGCGACGGCACTCGCACTGGGTTCGATCACTTGCTCACTCGAGCCATTGCCGAGTCGGTCAACGTCCCCGTCATCGCCAGCGGCGGCGTCGGCACCTTGCAGCATCTGGTCGACGGGGTATTGCAAGGTGGTGCGGACGCCGTGCTGGCCGCGTCGATCTTTCACTTCGGCGAACACACCGTCGCCGAGGCGAAACACGCGATGCTTGCCGCCGGGATCACGGTTCGTCCGCCGACGAGCTGAGCGTGCTGTCCGCTCTGGCCCGCATTCGCAGACGCCCCTTCAGTTTGTAACGAGCCGAGAACTATCGTCGCGGACATGCCTGCTGAATCCGTCATTGTGGAGCGCCGCGACGCGGTTTCGATCATTCATGTCGACGATGGCCGCGCCAACGCGATGACGTTCGAGGTGGTCGCAACCATTCGTCAGGCGGTCGCAGATGCCGACAGCGACCCAGACGTCGGTGCCGTCGTGCTGCATGGGCGACCGGGGCGGTTCTCGGGAGGTTTCGACCTAGCAGTCATGCAAGGCGACGACCCCCAGGCGGTACGCGATCTGGTGTCTGACGGTGGCGACCTGGCTCACCTGATGTATGGCTGCGGTGTGCCGGTGGTGGCCGCTTGTACCGGTCATGCCATCGCAATGGGTGCCCTGTTGCTCCTAGCGTGCGACGTCCGCATCGGAGGACACACCGAATCCAAGGTTGGCCTCAGTGAAGTGTCGATCGGCATGGTGCTGCCTCAGTGGGCGATCACACTGGCGGACGAACGGCTCAGCCGCCGACATCTCCAGCGTGCTGTGGCAAACGCTCGACTCACGACGCCTGCGGAAGCGGTGAACGTTGGTTTTCTCGACGAGGTGGTGCCTGCCGACGACGTGCTCGATCGCGCCGTGGCCGTGGCTGCAGATCTGGCGTCAACGCTGCACCCGACGGCGTATGCCCTCACCGTCACGTCGATGCGTGGCCGCATGCTTGCGCTCATGGCCGCCCAGTGCAACGAGTTCCGCACCGCCGGCAAGTTGTAAACCGACCGGTGCCCGTTTCATCCGGGAACATAGTTGGGATCGGGTACCGACCGGCGTAGGTTCGGCCCATGACAGTTCCGAACGAGAAGATGGAGTATCGGCGCCTCGGCCGTAGCGGTGTGAAGGTGAGCGTGCTGAGTTTCGGCAGCTGGGTGACGTTCGATGCGCAACTCGACACCAACTTGGCGCTCGACTGCATGCA
Source organism: Acidimicrobiales bacterium (assembly GCA_038203385.1). Lineage (GTDB taxonomy): Bacteria > Actinomycetota > Acidimicrobiia > Acidimicrobiales > Ilumatobacteraceae > Ilumatobacter. The sequence continues at coordinate 32,704 of JBBREA010000022.1, forward strand.
GGCTGCCCACGATGCCGGCTGCAACTTCTTCGATAACGCCGAGGCGTACGCGGGAGGCAAGAGCGAGACGATCATGGGCGAAGCGCTGGCGGAGCTGGGCTGGCCGCGATGGTCGTACGTGTTGACGACCAAGCTCTACTGGGGAATTCACGACCAAGACCCGAACATGCGCAACACGCTCAATCGCAAATATCTCATGCAAGCCATCGACGGCTCGCTCGAGCGTTTCGGTCAGGAGTTCGTGGATGTGGTGTATTGCCATCGCTCCGACCCGAACACGCCGATGGAAGAGACCGTGTGGGCAATGAGCGACATGGTCACCGCCGGTAAGGCGCTGTACTGGGGCACCAGCGAATGGTCAGCCGATGAGATCCGCCACGCCATCGACATCGCCGAACGACACCATCTCCACAAGCCCATCACCGAGCAATCGCAATACAACCTGCTGAACCGCAAGCCGGTCGAGGAGGACTACGCCCGTCTCTACGACGACACGGGGTACGGCAACACGATCTGGAGCCCGCTGGCATCGGGTCTGCTGACCGGCAAATACAAAGACGGAATCCCAGCGGATTCGCGGGCTGCGCTACAGGGCTATGAGTGGCTTGCTGCGGGCATGAGCGATTCGAAGGCGATCGAGAAGGTCGAGAAACTTCGGCCGATCGCTGATCGGCTCGGGTGTTCCATCGCGCAACTGTCGTTGGCCTGGTGTACCAAGCACCCGATGGTGTCTACGGTGATCACCGGAGCCAGCAAGGTGAGCCAGGTCGTCGAAAACTTCGAGACTCTCGACGTCATCCCGCTGATCACCGATGACGTGAAGGCTGAAATCGAAGCTGCTCTCGCGTAGCTGAATGGCCCGGCGGCCGCTGCGGGCATTCGAGGATCGAGGACTCGAGCTGACAGGTCACTTCGTTCCTGTTCACGACACTCGGTGCTCAATTTCTGGTGGTCGGGTTCGCCTGCCGGCTCGCCCGCTAACCCGGCGCGGAACTGTCAGACCGAGCTGACAGACTTCATGCATGTCGTCCGGGGAATCGAGTCGTTCCCGCGCCCTGTTCGCACTGATGCGCGGTTCGTTCGGTCGATGGATCGCGCTGGCAACGAT
>JBBREA010000023.1:0-33635 GCA_038203385.1 Acidimicrobiales bacterium
GGCACCCAGGGGAACGTCTGTGTGCCCAGGGGAACGTCTGTGTTGTGTCTCTGCGTAACTCCAGTGACCACAAGGTGTGGGGCCATAGAACGGCCAGATCCATCGGTCGACCACAAGGTGTAGTGGGTACTTGAGCCAAGCAGAGACGCAATACGTATGTTCTCGGTCGCGACGTATGTTCTCGGTCGCGCGACTCAGCGGGTGGTGATCTCGTGGTAGGCGTCGGGGCGGCGGTCGCGGTAGAACTGCCAGGCGGCGCGTGTGTCGGCAATGACGGAGAGGTCGAGTTCGCGCACCACGAGTTCCGGCTGGTGCGGGTCGCCCACTTCCCCGACGAACTGGCCACGTGGGTCCACGAAGTAGCTCTGGCCATAGAAGTCGTCGTCGCCGAGGGGTTCGATGCCAACCCGGTTGATGGCCCCTACGTAGTACATGTTCGCCACGGCCGCTGCCGGTTGTTCCAGCTTCCAAAGGTATTGCGACAAGCCTCGCGATGTAGCCGAGGGGTTGAACACGATCTCGGCGCCGTTGAGGCCGAGGCAACGCCAGCCTTCCGGGAAATGGCGGTCGTAACAGATGTACACGCCCACCTTCCCGACCGCCGTGTCGAATACCGGGTAGCCGTCGGTTCCGGGAGTGAAATAAAACTTCTCCCAGAAGCCCTTCACTTGCGGGATGTGTTGCTTGCGGTACTTGCCGAGGTAGGTGCCATCGGCGTCGATGACCGCCGCGGTGTTGTAGAACAGACCGGTGTGCTGCACCTCGTACATGGGCAGCACCATCACCATGCCGAGCTCTTTCGCCACCGACTGGAAACGTTGCGTGGTGGACCCGTCGGGGATCGCTTCGGTGTACGAGTAGTACGCGGCGTCCTGCACCTGACAGAAGTAGGGGCCGTAGAAGAGTTCCTGGAAACACATCACTTGTGCGCCCTGCGCAGCCGCGTCGCGTGCAGCCTGCTCGTGTTTGTCGATCATCGACGCCTTGTCGCCCGACCAGTCGGTTTGAAAGATTGCTGCCTTCACGAGGTTCGCCATGAGTCGGACAGTACCCAGCCGATCGGTCGTGGTAAAGCGGGACCAGTTGCAGGTCACCCGGCGTGCCGGCGACAGAACGTCGCCGAGCGAGATCAGAGGGAGAGCAGGTAGACATGACGTCGTGCTGATAGTTGTCTCGCCCGCCAAGTCACTCGACTACGAATCGAAGTTGGCGACCCGTAGGTATACCGAGCCGACCATGCTCGACCGGTCCGCCGAACTGGTCGACGTCATGCGCATGAAGACACCAGACGAACTGGCGTCGATGATGTCGATCTCGCCCGACCTGGCCTTGCTCAACCACGAGCGGTTCCAAGACTGGGAGCCTCCGTTCACACGCACGAACGCCCGGCCCGCAGTGCTGGCCTTCAACGGTGACACCTATCTCGGGCTGGATGCGGCTGCCACGTTCGACGGACGCGACTACACCCATGCGCAGAAGGTGTTGCGCATCCTGTCTGGGTTGTACGGCGTGCTTCGCCCGCTCGACCTGATGCAGCCGTATCGCCTGGAGATGGGTACACAGGTAGCCAATCCAGGCGGCAAGAACCTGTATGAGTTCTGGGGCGGCGCCATCACCGATCGTCTCAACGACGATCTGGCAGCGAGTCCGGGCAGTGACGTGCTCGTCAACCTGGCATCGACGGAGTACTTCGGTTCGGTACAACCGGACCGTCTCAACGGTCGCATCGTCACGCCGAAGTTCCTCGACCGGCCCCTGAACGGCCCATCGGGCGAGCTGAAGATGATCGGTTTCCACGCCAAGCGAGCCCGCGGTGCGATGGCCAACTGGATCATCCGCAACCGCATCAAGTCGGCCCGTCCGCTGCAAGGGTTCGATGGGCTCGGCTACCGCTACGACCCCCTGCGGAGTACGAGCGATTCCCCCGTCTTCACCCGCCCGTAGCCCTACCCTGCACCGGTGTCGTGGAATCTTGCGCGGCTGGCCGCGCACGAGCGCGCCATACGCGATGCCGGTCAACCGACTGACGGCTGGGTGAGCTAGGTTCCGAGCGTGCGGTCGAGAGGGGTCACGAGGGCCGGTTGGTCCGACGGGTATGGCAAGTCCGCGTACGTGATTCGTGGCGTCCACCCAGTCGGCGGTGGTGCCTCACCTCTCCATGGGCCGCACGCAACTCTCACGTTTCTCACGACCGAAGTTCCCGATGCCCGGGCCGACTAAAGGAACCAGCGACCGATGATCTCGCATCACTCTGAAGCCAACGTTCTCTCGATGGTGCTTGCAGGAGGCGAGGGCAAACGGCTGGCACCCCTCACCCGTGATCGCGCCAAACCCGCTGTGCCGTTCGGCGGGCACTACCGCCTCATCGACTTCGTACTGTCGAACTTGGTGAACGGTGGCTATCGGCGAATCGTGGTGCTCACCCAGTACAAGAGCCACAGCCTCGACGTGCACCTGTCCCGCACGTGGACGCTGGCGCCGTTGCTCGGCAACTACGTGGTGGGCATTCCCGCTCAGATGCGCCGGGGCCCGCATTGGTATTCGGGTTCTGCCGATGCGATCTTCCAGAACCTCAACCTCATCGACGACGAGAAACCGACCCATGTACTCGTGTTCGGCGCCGACCACATCTATCGCATGGACCCGCGGCCGATGGTCAACCAGCACATCGAATCCGGGGCCGGGCTCACGGTCGCAGCACTTCGTGTGCCCCGTTCCGAAGCACATCAGTTCGGAGTGATCGACATCGGCACCGACATCACCGGCGGAACGTTGATCAAAGGGTTCCTCGAGAAGCCCAGCGACCCGCCCGGTCTGCCCGACTCACCAGACGAGACGCTGGTGTCGATGGGGAACTACCTGTTCGACACCGAGTTGCTCCGCCAGCTCGTCACCGACGACGCCGACGACGTCAACAGCAGCCACGACATGGGCGGCGACATCGTCCCTGCCATGGTGGCCGCCGGCATGGCCCACGTGTACGACTTTTCCACGAACATCGTGCCTGGCGAAACCGAGCGCGACCACGCCTACTGGCGCGACGTGGGAACGCTCGATGCCTACTTCGATGCCCACATGGATCTCGTAGCGCCGATTCCTGAGTTCAACCTCTACAACTTCGAGTGGCCCATTCACTCGGGGGGCAAATCGTTTCCGCCGGCCAAGGTGGCCGCCGATCACGGTCGGCCGGCCTCTGTCGCCAACGCCATGGTGTGTAGCGGTGCCATCGTGTCGGGTGCGGCGGTGTTCCAGGCATTGCTGTCGCCTGGAGTGCGCGTCGATTCCGGCGCGACCATCGAACGAGCGGTGCTGCTCGACGGCGTCACCGTTGGCTCAGGTGCCACCCTGCGCAACGTGATCATCGACAAGAACGTCGTGGTGCCGAACGGCTACCAGATCGGCATCAACCCGGAACATGACCAAGCTCGATTCGCCGACCGCCCCGGCTGCGAGATCAGTGACAGCGGCTTGGTCGTCATCGGCAAAGGCGAGAAGCTGACCTAGCCGGTCTCGGGCAGCAGGGCCCGGCGATGCGTTCAGCGGCGGAAGCCGGAGCTGCGTCGGCCGGCGATGGCTTGGAGGATGAGCAGTAGCAACACGGCACCGATCACCGCCACGAAGATGCTTCGGAATGAGAACTCGTCGACGCCACTCTCGTCGATGAGCGACATCAAACCCCCGCCGATGAGCGCACCGACCACGCCAACGATCATCGTGTAGATGCAGCCGCTGCGGTCATCTTTGACAATCCAACGGGCGACGGCGCCCGCGATCAACCCGACAGCGATCCAACCAATGATTCCCATTCGCACACGCTACGCACACTGGCTGCCATACCGTCTGACGTGGCTGAACTCCCAGCGTGAGCCCTTCGGCAGCACTCACGGCGACGCCGCTGCAGCGATTCGGGCCTACCGTTTGGCAGCGGCGAGTTGGCGGTAGAGCTCTAGATGTCGGGTGGCGGGCACCTTCCAGCTCCAGTCTGGAGTCATGCCGTTGGTGCGGGCGATCGCTCGACGAGAACGGTCGCGCCACAACGCGACGCCGCGATGCAACGCATCGGTGAGTGCGGCGGCGCTCACCGATGACATCACGATGCCCGTGCCGGTGGCCGGGTGATCGTCCGCGTCGATGACCGTGTCGTGCAGTCCACCGACGTTGGCCACAATGGGCAATGTGCCGTACGCCATGGCTTGCATCTGCGCGAGTCCGCACGGCTCGAACCTGCTGGGCATGACGAACAGGTCAGAACCAGCGAAGATCTGGTGGGCTAGTTCACCGTCGTATCCGTCGACGAAAGCGACTCGGTCCGGCCATGTTTGCGATGCACGCCGTAGCTCGTCTGCAACCCATCGATCGCCCGACCCGAGCACCACCACGCTGGCCCGCAGCCCTTCGATGAAGGGCATGCACTCGAGGAGCAGATCGATGCCCTTCTGGGCGACGAGACGCGACACCACGCCGATCACCGGCTCGCCGTCGACATCAGCCAGACCCACTCGATCGAGCAGCGCGCGCCGGCACGACTTCTTGCCGCGGGCCACCGTGCCGACGCGGTAACGGGCGGCGATGTGCGGGTCGGTCGCCGGGTTCCACTGGTCGACATCGATGCCATTGAGAATGCCCACCAACGCATCCCCGCGGGCGGCCAACTCGTGCTCGTGCCCCTGCCCCCCTGCGGTCGTGACGATCTCACGGGCGTACGTCGGGCTGACAGCGACGATGGAATCGGCAAGGCGAATGCCACCGACCAGCGGGTTGCACACGTCGTACCACGCGTACGACTCGGCATGCTCGGGAAGCTTGCCGAGCCACCACGGGTCGCAAATGCCCTGGTAGCCAAGGGTGTGGATGGTGAGCATCGACGGGCGCGGAGTCGACAGAAACGCCAGCGCAGGCGCCGTGTGCCAGTCGTTCAGGTGCACCACATCTGGCGCCGTCGCATCTGCGATGGCGGCGACTGCGGCCGAGAAGGAGAAGAACCGAAGGTCGTTGTCGGGCCAGCCGTTGCCGTTTGCATCCACGTAAGGGTGGGAGCGCTGAATGCCGGGAACGGCGACGAGCGTGATGGGGCCAACCACAGGATGCACGCCGCGCCGCACGACCCCCGGCGACGCCCACCCGGGGACCGTGAGTGTGGTGCTGGTCTCATCGGCCAGTTCCGTACGGTCGTAGTCGGGCAGCACGAGCTCCAACTGCACACCGTCGGCGCGCAGTTGTGAAACCAATCCGGCTGCGGCCTCAGCCAAACCACCCACCCGCGCCAACGGCGCAAGTTCCGCAGTTGCAAACAAGACCCTCATGAACCGCTCCCCACCCACCCCAACGTAACGAGACGTGCCTGGCACGGTTCGCCACGGGTCATATGACGCCCCGCAGACTTGGGTGGCGGCGACCAGCACGTGGCCGGCGCAATACCAACACAGCGCGATCCGCAACCGTGACCCGAGAGTCGGCCGCGCCGCTGCAGAGTCCGTCGGGTTGGGCAGTGTCGATCTCGTGCTGCCAACCGGTACCCGCCCCAGCGGGCAACGTGAACTCGATCGGCGCGTCGCCGGCATTGAAGAACACCATGAAATCGTCGTCGAGCACCTGTGCGCCGCGTGGATCGGGCGACGGAATCGCAGCTCCGTTCAACCACACGCCGAGCGACTTGGCGAACCCGACCTCCCAGTCGCTGGAAGTCATCTCGGTGCCAGCGGGTGTGAACCAGCCGATGTCTTCGTTGAACGATCCGCCCAGAACTTCGCTGCCCTGAAACCAGCGACGCCGACGGAACACCGGGTGCGCGGCGCGGAACTCGATGAGTTGCCGGGTGAACTCGATGAGGTCGGTGTCGGCATGCTCCCAATCGACCCACGACATCTCGTTGTCTTGGCAATAGGCGTTGTTGTTGCCGCTCTGCGTACGACCGAGTTCGTCGCCCATCACCAACATGGGAACGCCTTGGGACAGCATGAGCGTTGCCAGGAAGCTGCGCACCCTCCGCTCACGTAACTCCACGATCGCCGGGTCGTCGGTGGGTCCTTCCACGCCGCCGTTCCATGACATGTTGTGGTTGTCGCCGTCGCGATTGTTCTCGCCGTTGGCCTCGTTGTGCTTCTGTTCGTAGGACACGAGATCGTGCAACGTGTAGCCGTCGTGTGCGGTGATGAAGTTGATGCTGGCGTTCGGTCGGCGTCCGTTGGCGTCGTACAGATCGCTCGACCCGGTGAAGCGATAGGCGAACTCGCCCAAGAGGTCTCCGTCTCCGCGCCAGTAGCCGCGCACGTTGTCGCGATACTTACCGTTCCATTCGGACCAGAGGGTGGGGAAGTTGCCAACCTGGTAGCCGCCCTCGCCGATGTCCCACGGCTCGGCGATGAGTTTCACCTGCGAGATGATCGGGTCTTGTTCGATGATGTCGAAGAACGCCGACAGTCGATCGACCGCATGCAGTTCGCGAGCGAGCGCTGCGGCCAGGTCGAAGCGGAAACCGTCGACGTGCATGTCGAGCACCCAGTACCGCAGGCTGTCCATGATGAGGCGCAACACATGAGGGTGACGGACGTTGAGCGAGTTGCCGGTCCCGGTGTAGTCCACGTAGCGACTGGGGTCATCGGGGTCGATGCGGTAGTAGGCGGCGTTGTCGACGCCGCGCATCGACAGCGATGGCCCGACGTGATCGAGTTCGCCGGTGTGGTTGTAGACGACGTCGAGGATCACTTCTATGCCCGCTTGATGCAGCGTCTCGACGAGATATTTGAACTCCTGCACCTGCTGCCCACCGGTGCCCCACGCTGCATATCCATGGTGCGGCGCCAGGTAGTTGATCGACTGATAACCCCAGTAGTTCCGCAGCCCGAGATTGACCAGGCGGTGGTCGTGAACGAACTCGTGCACCGGCATCAGTTCCACCGCGGTGACGCCGAGCGATTTGATGTGATCGATCGCAGGTTCGCTCGCGAGGCCCGCGTACGTGCCGCGCAACTCGGGTGGAATCTCAGGATGATTCATGGTGAAGCCGCGCACGTGGGCCTCATAGATCACTGAATGGTGCAGGGGCGTGCGTGGATGACGATCGTCGCGCCAGTCGAAGTATGGGTTGATCACCACCGAGCGGGGCATGTTGGGTGCCGAGTCGCGCGGATCGATCAGGCGACGGCGACGGCGGGCAATGGCCCGCGTCGCTGCTTCGTCCGTGGGGTTTATCAGCAGGTGCGGGGTTGCCGAAGCGGCGACCTCGGTATCGGTCGCGTCTTCGCGATAGCCGTACACCTCTGGCCCCCACTTGACCTCACCATCGACCGCTTTCCCGTACGGGTCGAGGAGCAGTTTGTTCGCGTTGAACCGATGCCCCTTGTCGGGGTCCCACGGCCCGTCGACACGAAAGCCGTAACGCTGACCCGGACCCAGCCCGGGCAGGTACACGTGGTGCACGAAGTTGTGCGTCTCGGCCATGAACACACGCGACTCCACACCGTCACGGTCGAACAAACAGAGATCGACTCGGGTGGCGCCCTCGGTGTACAGCGTGAAGTTGGTACCGCGCCCGTCGTAGGTGGCACCCTGCGGAAACGGCGTTCCCGGCCACACCGCGCTGACGCCCGGCTGGAGACGGGCGGTCTCAGCGGACATCGAACCGGACCTCAAGGCGATCGTCATCGGCCCCGGCGGGTCGGGTCGGGGATCAGAAGGGCCAGCGTCTACCGGCCCGGTGGGCCCGATCTCAGCGGTCATGAGGCGGTGTGGCCCGGTGCGGCGATCATGATGCGTCGATCAGGAGCGGCTCGAACCGCTCGCTCGCCGATGGCCAGTCGCCGGCGATCACCGACGACGTCACGTCGCCGTCAGCCGTGACGACGAATTCGACAAGTCGAAAGGCGCCGTCGAGATGTGCGTACCCGTCACCGTCGTCTTCGTAGAGCACGCCGCGGGCGACACCGCTGTCGTCGAGATGGGTGAGCAGGGTGACTTCGTCGAGTGGGAGTTCGTCGCTCCACTGCATCACCGGGCCGAGCGGCAGCACCGCACCCGGCCGCAGGTACAACTCGGGCAGGTCGTGGTCGACGGCGGCAAGCGGCACCGCGCCGGTTGGATCGAGCACCTCGATGCGCCGCCAACCGGTGGGCACCGGGGCCACCGGGCCGACGCCGTCGCGGGTGACGTCGCATCGGACGTAGACGTCGCGTCCGAGCAGGAAGGCGGTGTCGATGCCGCGCAATGATCGGTCGGTGAGGTCGGCGAAGAACGCTGGTCGCACGATGGGCACGCCGGTGGTGGCCGCCTCGTGGGCAAGGGTGTACAGGTACGGCAGGAGCCGGTAGCGGCGCTCGAGCGCCCGCCGACACGTCTCCTCCACCGAGGTGCCGAACGCCCACGGTTCCTGATCGGGCATGGCTTTCATGTTGTGATTCCGGGCGAACGGCAACAGGCAACCGATCCCCATCCAGCGCGCCAACAGCGCTCCGTCGCAGGCACCGTCGAACCCGCCGATGTCGGGGCCCACGAACGGCTGGCCCGACAACCCCAGGTTGAGCGCCATCGGTATCGACCACGCGAGGTGGTCCCAGTTGCTCGTGTTGTCACCGGTCCACGTGGCGGCGTAGCGGTGGCCACCGAGGAACGTCGACCTGGTGAGCAGGAACGGCCGGCGATCGGGCCGCGCTGCCAGCATGCCCTCGTGGCTGGCGCGGGTCATCTGCATGCCATAGATGTTCTGATAGCGGGCGTGATCGCTGGGGCCACCCAACTCGGCGTCGGCACGGTACGCAACGTCGCGTGGGAACCCGGCGTTGGGCAGATCGTCGAGGTTGGCCGGCTCGTTCATGTCGTTCCACACCGCGTCGAGGCCAGTGGCCAGAAAGTCCTCGTAGAGGCGCGCCCACCATGCCCGGGTGTCGTGACGGGTGAAGTCGGGGAACACCGACGGCCCGGGCCACACCACGCCCTCGAACGCCGCACCGTCAGCCCCGGTGAGCAGATGCCCTTCGGCGATCGCCGAGTCGTACACCGCGTACCCGGGTTCGACCTTGATGCCGGGGTCTATCATCCACGCCGAACGCCATCCGAGATCGTGCAGGTCGTCGACGAGCTGAGCTGGGTCGGCAAACGCGTCCGGATCGAAGGTGAACACTTTGAATGCATCCATGTAGTCGATGTCGACCCAGATGACATCGGCCGGCAGCTGGCGTTTCCTGAACTCGGCGGCAGTACGGAGTACCTCGTCGGCGGGCGTGTAGCTCCATTTGCTCTGCTGGAATCCGAGCGCCCAACGCGGGGGCAACGGCATGTGGCCCGTGAGATCCGCCAGCCTCCCCAGCACTGCTGCTGGGTCGTCGCCCTCGATCACCGTCACGGTCGGCGGTGGGCCCTCGACCTCGAACAGCACGTTGCGGACGATGTGCGCGGTGAATCGGTAGGTCGTCTCGACGATCACGCCGAACGCCGTACCGTCGGCTCGCACGCACAGCACCCACGGGTGCGCTTGATAGAGATCGTGGTGGGTGTCGTTGTATCCGAATGCGTCGCGAGTGGCCCCGATCACCCGACGGTTCATGTGCCGGAGACGGCCGCACACCTCCCCGAGCCCGTACCGATCGGTCGCTCCAGCAGCCCGGACTGCCACGAGCGACCGCCCGTCGACCACTGCGAACTCGGGAACCACATCGGATGCCGTCGGGCGCCCGACCAGAGCGGCCAACGGATCGTGGGGCACATCGGTGCGCCCGGGGATTGCGGGTGCCTCGATCGTGGAGCCGACCGGCTCTTCGACGTACCCCGGGAACGGCACCACACCGTCGCGTGCGAGCGGATTGACGAATCGCCGCGTGCCAGTGGCGATCGCCCGCACCTCGGTCGCTGCAATCCACTCGAGCATTCGGGCAAACCTAGCAACCAGGTTCTGACCGACGGCGCAACACGCACTCGGTGGACGCGCTGCGGGCCGGCCCGGCCGGGTGTCTTCCGGTTTGCCTGCTCTGCGAGGCTGGGCGAATGATGCGGATTCTCGTGGTCGGCCCGACGAGCGTGCCATTGCACGAGCTTGCCGACGACATCGAAGACGATCTGGCCCGCCTCGCTCGGCCTGGCGTGGTGCTCGAGTACCGGTGCACCGGAGGTGGCCCAGCAACGATCCGAGACTCGGCCGATGCGTCAGCGGCTGCCCCGTTCGTGGTGCGAACCGTTCGAGCAGCCGCACGCGAGGGTTTCGATGCGGTCATTGTCGACTGCACCGAAGATCCCGGTGTCGAAACGGCTCAGGCCGCTGTCTCCATTCCGGTGATCGGACCGGGGGCGGCGATGGCCGCTGCACTGGCTGACGCTCTCACACCCGTCTGCTACTTGTCGGGCGACGAGCTACGCAGCCTCGGTGTTGAAGCCCTCATCCACCGATCCCTCGGAGCGCGCACGGTGACCCTCGGTGGCACCGGCTTCTCGTACATCGCCGATCTCCTCGTCGAGGCACATCCGGGCGTGTTGGTGCTTGACCCGTTGGCCGTTGCCGTCGATGCCTGCCTTGCCCGCCGCCACCACCAACGACAGAAGCAATCTGGCTGTTGATGATCACGCCGTGGGCATTGGCCAGAGCCCCGGGTGTTTGACCTCTTACCGGATCGGGTAAGGATGGTGGGGTGTTGGAACCGGGAACTGCTGATCGACCGCGCCGAGTCTGGCTCGGGCGACCGTTCCCGCTCGGCGCTTCGTACGACGGGTCGGGAACAAACTTCTCGATCTTCTCGAGCGTCGCCGACGGTGTGGAGTTGTGCCTGCTCGACGGGGGCGACGAACGGCGGATCGAGCTCACCGAGGTCGACGGCTTCTGCTACCACGCATATCTTCCCGACGTGCGCCCCGGCCAGCAGTACGGGTATCGGGTGCACGGCCCGTGGGAACCTGACAAAGGACTGTGGTGCAACCCGACGAAGTTGCTGCTCGACCCGTACGCCAAAGCGATCGACGGCCGAATCGACTGGTCGCCCGCATGCTTCGGGTACGAGTTCGACGACCCGGACCGGCCCAACCTCGACGACAGCGCACCGCATGTGCCCAAGGGCGTCGTCGGCGACCGATTCTTCGAATGGGGCAACGACCGACCGCCTGACGTGCCACTGCACGAAACCGTCATCTATGAAACGCACGTTCGCGGTTTGACGATGCACCATCCGAAGGTTCCGGCACCGCTGCGGGGCACGTACGCCGGTCTGGCGCATCCGGCCATCGTCAGCCACCTGAAGTCACTCGGCATCACCGCCGTGGAGCTGATGCCGGTGCACCAGTTCGTACGCGACCACCACCTCGTCGAGCGCGGTCTCACCAACTACTGGGGCTACAACTCCATCGCGTACCTGGCGCCGCACAACGGCTACACGTCGGCTGCCGCGCTCGGTCAGGTCCAAGAGTTCAAGACCATGGTGAAATCGCTCCACGCGGCGGGCATCGAAGTGATTCTCGATGTGGTGTACAACCACACCGCCGAAGGCAACCATCTCGGGCCGACGTTGTCGATGCGCGGCATCGACAACCACGCCTCCTACCGCACCATGGCGGACGACCCGCGCTACTACCTCGACTTCACCGGGACGGGCAACAGCCTCAACATGCGCCACCCGCACGTGTTGCAGCTGATCATGGACAGCTTGCGTTACTGGGTGACCGAGATGCACGTCGACGGGTTCCGGTTCGATCTCGCATCCACGTTGGCACGCGAGCTGCACGACGTCGACCGGCTCGCCGCGTTCTTCGATCTCGTGCAGCAGGACCCCGTCGTGTCGCACGTGAAGCTGATCGCCGAACCGTGGGACATCGGCGAAGGCGGCTACCAGGTGGGCAACTTCCCACCGCAGTGGTCGGAGTGGAACGGCCGCTACCGCGACACCACCCGCGATTTCTGGCGCGGTGAGCCGTCGACGCTGGCCGAGTTCGCCTACCGGTTCACCGGCAGCTCCGACCTATACGAGGCCGACACCCGTCGGCCCACCGCCTCGATCAACTTCGTCACCGCCCACGATGGCTTCACCATGAACGACCTGGTGTCGTACGACCACAAGCACAACGAAGCCAACGGCGAGAACAACAACGACGTAGAATCGCACAACCGGTCGTGGAACCACGGCGAGTAAGGCCCCACGCGCGACAAGAGCATCAACGAGCTTCGCGCCCGCCAACGGCGCAACCTGATCACGACACTGTTGCTCTCCCAGGGTGTCCCGATGATCTTGGGCGGCGACGAGTTGGGGCGCACACAGGGCGGCAACAACAACGCGTACTGCCAAGACAACGAGATCTCTTGGTACGACTGGTCCTACACCGATGACGAGTTCTTGGCATGGTGCAAGCGCGTCATCGCGTTGCGGGCCGAACATCCGGTGTTCCGCCGTCGGCGATGGTTCCACGGCCAACTCATCCGCGGCGTCGAAGACCTGGCCTGGCTACGACCCGACGGCGAGGAGATGACCGATCAGGACTGGGACACCGGGCACGCGCGTGCCGTCGGCGTCTACATGAACGGCGCCTCACTTCCCACCACCGACGCCTACGGCGAGCGCATCATCGACGACACGTTCCTGCTGCTGTTCAACGCCAGCGACCAAGATCTCTTGTGGACCTTGCCGAGTTCCCGGTGGAGCTCGCGATGGACGGTGGAACTCGACACCACCGACCCGCGACGGGGTGCGAGCCGCGCCGTGCATGCGCGGCCATTGGAGCAACGACCGATCGCCGCTCGCTCGCTCGTCGTGTTGCGATCGACTCGGCCACCCAGCACCCTCGTCACCGCAACGCCACAACAACCGACCCGTCCGCTCATCGTGGCCGATCCAGCCTCGAATCCGATCGAAAGCACCGGCCCACCCGACACGAAGGGAGTGCCTAGCGCATGACCGCAACGACCGCCTCGACCGACCCCGGCACCATCAGTTCCCGCCCGACCACGACCAGCACGACGAGTACCAGCGGTGTGGCGACCCGGCAGATGCCCTCAAGCCGCCCCTCCCGGGCGGTGGTCGAGGCGGTGCGACCGATGGTCGATGGCGGCCGTTTCGCCGCCAAGGCGGCAATCGACGAACCGGAACGGGTGCAGGCCGACGTCTTCACCGACGGCCACGACCTCGTCGCTGCAGCGGTGCGCTGGCGAGCGGTCGGCGACGAGTCGTGGAGCGAACAGCGTCTCGTGCCACTCGGCAACGATCGCTTCGAGACCACGATCACGCTCGATCGACTGGGTCGCTGGGAGTACGACGTGTTCGGTTGGGTCGACCACGCAGCCACTTGGCGCCGCGATACCAACAAGAAGATCGCTGCCGGAATCGACGTCACGCTGGAACTCCACGCCGGCGCCGACATGATCGCCGCCATCATCGCCAACGCCGCGCAGGCCGATCCGGACGACCTTGACCGGTTACGCGCCGTCCACGACGATCTGGCCGCAGGGGTGACCACCCGGCTCGCGCCCGACCGTGACAGCCTCGACCGTGACAGCCTCGACCGTGACAGCCTCGACCGTGACAGCCTCGATGATGTCTTCTTCCGCACCGCACCACGTGGGCCGCTGGCTCATCTCGAGACGCCGCTGCAGATAGACGTCGACCCGCTGCACGCCAGCTTCGGGGCGTGGTACGAGTTCTTCCCCCGTTCCACCGTGGGCCAGGACGCAGGCAGTTCGGGTTCGGGCACGTCCGGTTCCGCCACCGCCGATTCGACCACCTCCAGTTCGATCGGCGCGCTGGCCGACGCCGTCGATCGTCTCGACTACGTCGCTGCGATGGGATTCGACATCGTGTATCTGCCACCCATTCACCCGGTGGGCGTCACCAAGCGCAAAGGCCGCAACAACTCCACCACGGCAACAGAATCCGACGTGGGCAGCCCGTGGGCCATCGGTGGCAGTGCGGGCGGTCACACCGCCGTCGATCCGGAACTCGGAACGATCGCCGACGTGGAACGTCTGGTCGTGGCGTGTCGGGAACGCGGCCTCGAGCTCGCACTCGACATCGCGTTCCAATGCTCCCCCGATCACCCCTGGGTGACCGAGCATCCCGAGTGGTTCGCCAAACGGGCAGACGGCAGCATCCAGTACGCAGAGAACCCGCCCAAGAAGTACGAAGACATCTACCCACTCGATTTCGAGTCGGCCGACTGGCGAGCGCTATGGGAAGGACTCGCTGACGTGTTCCGCTTCTGGATCGATCGCGGCGTCACCATCTTCCGCGTCGACAATCCTCACACCAAGGCTTTCCCGTTCTGGGAGTGGGTGATCGGCGAGATCCGCTCCGAACATCCCGAAACGGTGTTCTTGGCCGAGGCGTTCACTCGACCGCGCGTGATGGAACGACTGGCGAAGGTTGGCTTCAACCAGTCGTACACATATTTTGCGTGGCGGCAGACCGCACCGGAGCTGAGCGAGTACTTCACCGAGCTCGGCTCGCGAACACTCGACTACTTCCGGCCCAACGCGTGGCCGAACACGCCCGACATCCTCACCGAACAACTGCAAACCGGGGGCCGCGCCGTGTTCGTCAGCCGCGCCGTGCTGGCGGCCACGTTGTCGCCGAGCTGGGGCGTCTACGGGCCAGCGTTCGAACTCCTCGAACACCTCCCGGTCCGAGAAGGTTCGGAGGAGTACCTCGATTCCGAGAAGTA
Organism: Acidimicrobiales bacterium; assembly: GCA_038203385.1. Taxonomy (GTDB): domain Bacteria; phylum Actinomycetota; class Acidimicrobiia; order Acidimicrobiales; family Ilumatobacteraceae; genus Ilumatobacter. Next base: position 14,620 of record JBBREA010000023.1, read on the forward strand.
TCAGGTACGCAAGTGGGATCTCAGTCGTGGCGACAGCCTCGCCCCCCTGCTCACGCGCCTGAACCGTATCCGTCACGATCAACCAGCCCTTCGGCGGCTCGACACCATCCACTTCCACGGCGCCGACGACCCGAACCTGTTGTGTTTCAGCAAGACCGACCCCGCGGGGCGCGGTGATCCGGTGCTCGTCGTGGTCAACCTCGATCCGCACGGCGCCCACTCGGGCATGGTCGACATCGACCTCGCTCCACTGGGGCTGCCGTACGGGTCCGACTACGACGTCGTCGACCAGCTCGGCGGCGCAACGTACCGTTGGTCGGGAAACCGGAACTACGTCGACCTGTCACCGTGGGCCGCCATGGCCCACGTGTTCACGGTCATCGCTGCTGATCCACAGCGCGATCAGCAGCGCGAGGAGGCGACAGCATGAGTCCCGGAACCAGCACCAGCACCAGCACCAGCAAAGTCAACGACTGGTATCGCGACGCGGTCATCTACGAACTACACGTTCGTGCGTTCGCCGACTCCAACGGCGATGGCATCGGCGACTTCAACGGGCTCACGTCACGGCTCGACTATCTCGCCGACCTCGGCGTCACTGCCTTGTGGCTGCTGCCGTTCTATCCGTCACCCCGCCGCGACGACGGATACGACATCGCCGACTATTTCAAGGTCAACCCCGAGTACGGCAACCTGCGTGCGTTCCAACGCTTCCTCGACGCGGCGCACGCACGCGACCTCCGAGTGATCACCGAGCTCGTCATCAACCACACGTCGGATCAACACCCGTGGTTCCAGGCAGCTCGCCGCGCCCCAGAGGGTTCATCGGAACGTGACTTCTACGTCTGGAGCGACGACCCGAACAAGTGGCCCGACGCGCGCATCATCTTCCAAGACTTCGAGACGTCGAACTGGACCTGGGATCCGGTGGCCAAGCAGTACTTCTGGCACCGGTTCTACTCTCATCAGCCAGATCTCAACTTCGACAACCCAGCCGTGGAGGAGGCGGTGCTCAAGGTGCTCGACCACTGGCTCGACATGGGAGTGGACGGATTGCGCCTCGATGCGATTCCGTACCTGTTCGAACGTGAGGGCACCAACTGCGAGAACCTGCCCGAGACCCATGCGACGCTCAAGCGGATTCGCGCCCACATGGACTCCAAGTACGAGGGTCGCATGTTGCTGGCGGAAGCCAACATGTGGCCCGAAGACTCGGCGGCGTACTTCGGTGACGACGACGAATGCCACATGAACTTCCACTTCCCCGTGATGCCGCGACTGTTCATGTCGGTGCAGATGGAGAATCGCACGCCGATCGTCGACATCCTCGATCAGACCCCCACGCCGCCGGGCAACGCGCAATGGGCGACTTTCCTGCGTAACCACGACGAGCTGACGCTCGAGATGGTCACCGACGAAGAGCGCGACGTCATGCTGCGGGCCTACGCGCGCGACAGCGAGATGCGCATCAACCTCGGCATCCGTCGCCGCCTCGCCCCACTGCTCGGCAACGACCGCCGCAAGATCGAACTGCTCAACGCCATCTTGTTCTCTCTACCCGGCACGCCGGTGCTGTACTACGGCGACGAGATCGGCATGGGCGACAACGTCTACCTCGGCGACCGCGACGGAGTGCGCACGCCGATGCACTGGTCGGCGGATCGCAACGCGGGGTTCTCCACCGCCAACCCGCATCGTCTCTTCCTGCCGCTCGTCACCGAGCAGCAGTATCACTACGAGAGCGTCAACGTCGAGAACCAAACGTCGAACCCGTCGTCGCTCCTTTCGTGGATGCGCCAGCTGATCGCCCTCCGCAAGCGGCAACCAGTGCTCGGACGCGGCGACCTCACCTTCCTCGAGCCCGACAATCCGCACGTGCTGGCCTTCGTCAGGCGGCTCGAGGGTGAACCGCCGCTGCTGTGCGTGGCGAACCTCTCGCGACTTGCCCAACATGTGCAACTCGACCTACGCGAGTTGGCCGGTACCACTCCGGTCGAGGTGTTCGGACGCACCAACTTCGCACCGATTCGCGAGGAGGACTACCACCTCACATTGGCGCCGTACGGATACTTCTGGTTGTCACTCGAACGATCGGCTGCCGAGGTGGCGGCTGCCGACGGCGACGCTGCGATCGTGCACCTGCCGGGAACGATGACCGAAGTGCTCCGGCGTCGCTCCGCTCTCACCCGGGCCCTGGGCAGTTGGATGCCCCGCCGACGGTGGTTTGCCGGCAAGGGCCGCACCGTGCGGGAACTCAGCATCGACGACGTGTTCGTCATCGCCGCGCCGAAGAGTTCAGCCAGTCCTTCGCTCGCCGACGCCGAGGTCGCGTTGGTGACCGTCCGAGTGGCGTACACCGACGGCGACGACCAGCGCTACGCCGTGCCGCTGATGCGGGTCGGACCCGATCATCAGGCGGGCGACCGCCCGACAGCAGCCGTAATTGCCAAGCTCGACGACGGGCACTCGCTGATCGACGCAATGAGCGACCAACGCGGCGTTGCCGTGCTGGTGTCGGCCGCGCTCGGCAAGCGAACCCACGACGGACGTAGAGGTCAGGCCGTGGGGCGGCCGCTGCGACGCGGTTTGACCCGCGCTGCAAGCGACCCGCGCAACATTCACGTGCTCAGTGTGGAGCAGTCGAACTCGTCGGCGATCGTCGGCGGCGAACTCATCGCCAAGCTGATTCGGCGACTCGAGCCGGGGCTGAATCCCGACGTCGAGCTCCCTCTCCATCTCGCCGGATCGGGTTTTTCCAACGCCCCCCGCGTGGTGGGCACCCTCGACGTCGACCTCGCCGGCGAACAGGAAGCGGCGAATGCCGTCGTGGTGCACGACGTCGTCCACCACGAGAGTGATCTGTGGGTGTGGATGCTCGACGAGTTGTCGCTGGCGATCGATCACGGCGTGCCACTGCCGCCTGAATCGGCGCCCGACGCCCCGCCACCAGCATCGATGACGATCGTCGTCGCCGAGCTGCTCGGACGCCGAACCGCTGAACTGCATCGCCACCTCGCGGGTCTCGTACACGACACCCCGGCAGGAAACCATCCAGCGGCGCTGACGGCCGAACCCTTCTCGTTGCACTGGCAGCGTTCGATTCTCCAGACCGTCCGCAGCTCGCTGCGGGCCACGCAACGCGAGCTCGGCCGCCGGTCGAACGTAGGTGCGATGAGCGAGATCGACCGCAAGCGTGCCCAACTGCTCGCTGACCGTTCCAGCGAACTGCTGGAGCGGTTCGACCGGCTCCGTACCGCCAAGGTCGACGCGAAACGCATGCGGATTCATGGCGACCTGCACCTCGGTCAAGTGTTGTGGACCGGCCATGACGTGACCTTCATCGACTTCGAGGGCGAACCCGGCATCCCCATCGGCCAGCGACGCATCAAACGATCCCCGCTCGGCGACGTCGCCGGGTTGCTGCGATCGCTCGACTACGCGGGGCGGGTTGCAGTGCACACTGCCGACGAGCGCGGGCGAATCGGCCCCTCCGATCTCGACGCTGTGCACCGCTGGCGCGCCGAGTGGACCGCGGCTGCACAACGGGCCCTGCTCGATACGTACCTCGATCGAATCGACGGCACCGACCTGATCCCGGCGGACCGCGCCGACGTGGCTCTGCTGCTCGACGTGTACACCCTCACCAAATGCCTGTACGAAGTTCGGTATGAACTGGCCAACCGCCCACACTGGGTGGGCTGGCCGCTCGCTGCGATCGCCGACATGTTCCCGGCCCGTCGCCCATGAAGCGCCACACACCATGCGTCGCGACCTGCCATGAACACTGACGAGTTGTACCGCCGCGCCACCGAACTCGGCGTCGAAGTGCAACACCACGACATGAACGGTGCTCACACCGTCTCACCGGAGACGCTGGAGCGGGTCGTGGCCATTCTGGAGGACGACCGCAACGCCGCCCCCGCCTCCGCGGCCGGAGTGATCGCACTGGAGCCGGTGTACATCGGCGCCGGCGAGATCGCCGTTCGCGGGCCGGGGGCCGAGGCGTCGCTACTGGTTGCAGGTAGCTCGCTCGACGTCGTGGTACGACAGACCGACCGCGGTGTGATCCTCGAGATGCCGGCGGGTCTGCCGGTGGGCTGCCATGTCCTCGAAGTGGCCACCGACGCCGGGCCAGCGGAGTCGCTCGTTGTCGTGGCGCCCGAGCGCATGTGGCGTTCGTCTGCGTTCGACCGCAGCACGAGCCTGTTCGTGCCCACGTACGCGCTGTGGGAGGCTGACGATCCGCTCCCCAGCTTCGATCACCTGCGCGGCCTGGCTGCCGTGCTTCCTACAATGGGTGTGGACGTGGTGGCGACGCTGCCGCTGTACGCGACGTTCCTCGACGAGCCGTACGACCCGAGCCCGTACTCACCCGTGAGTCGCATGCACTGGAACGAGGTGTACCTCTCAGACTCGTCGCTCCCGCCGGCCCCGCTCCCGCACTTGGGAGACAGCGTGGACTGGCGTGCCCTCGGCGAGCGTCGGCGACACCAGCTGATCGTGGCTGCCGCAACGCCAGATGGCGACCTCGACCGTCGCCTCGACGCGTTCGCTGCTGCCCATCCGGATGTGGGTGCATACGCGCGCTTTCGCGCTCAGCGCGACCCGGTCCTCGCGAGCTCGGAGGTCACGACCCGGTCACACGTGCTCGCGCAGATGTTTGCCCACGAACAACTCGGCGCGGTGCAGTCGTCGGGTCCTGGCCGAGGTTCAGCTGCGCTGGCTCTCGATCTCCCCGTCGGATCACATCCGGACGGCTACGAGACGTGGGCCCACCCTTCGCTCTTTGCCAGCGGCATGTCGGTGGGCGCGCCGCCGGACGCCTTGTTCGCGGGCGGGCAGAATTGGGGGTTCCCGCCACCGTTGCCGTTTGCCATGCGCCAGTCTGGGTACCTGCTGTGGCGCAGGATGATCGATCGCGCCGGCATGCTCGCCGACGTGCTGCGAATCGATCACATCATGGCCGTTCAACGTCTCTGGTGGGTGCCGGAGGGTGGCGGCGCCGACGAGGGCGTGTACGTGCGCTATCCCCGTGACGAACTGCTCGCCGTGATCGCGGCGAGCGCCGCGGCTGCCGGTGTCACCATCGTCGGGGAAGATCTGGGCACCGTGTCGCCGGAGGTTCGGAAAGCCCTCGATGCGTGGGACGTGGTGGGCATGCACGAGGAGCAGTTCCATGTGCACGATCACGACCTGCCGACCATTCCCCAGCGTTCGGTGGCAGGCATCCGCACCCATGACATGCCAGCGTTCGCGTCGTTCGCAGCAGACAACGACCTGAGCGGATATCGGGGCCGGGTGGCGGCCGAACTCGATCGTGAGGTCGCAACCACGGATGCCGCACTCCTCGATGCCGTCTTCGAACGACTCGCACGAAGCGCCGCCTACCTCGTCTCGGCCGACCTCGACGACCTCACCGGCGAACGACGACCCCACAATCTGCCCGGGCGCGTCGTCGACGGCAACTGGTCGAGACGCTTGTCTTCGCCGACGTCGACTCTGCTCACTGAACCCACGGTTCGCCACCGTCTCTCCCTCCTGGAAAGGACGAGCTCATGACCGATCATGATCCCACTCCCAAGAACGACGCCAACGAGGTGCCTGCGGCGCCGGCGCGCCAGACGGCCAGGAAACCCGCATCGGGCACGCAGCCAGCTGCGAAGAAGTCAGCTGCCAAGAAGCCAGCGGCCAAGACGGGCGGTGTCAAGAAGTCTGCTGCCAAGCGAGCGACGGCGCGGCAGCCGGAGGGCGTTCCCGAATCGGCTTCCTCGACGCTGCCGACCGCCGACCCGCTTCGCCACGGCATCCCAGAGACCGATGTCTACCTGTTCGCCGAAGGCACGCACCGCTCTCTCCACCACCAGCTCGGAGCGCAACCCGGCGAGGGCGGTACGCGATTTGCCGTGTGGGCGCCGAACGCACGCCACGTCACCGTGGCCGGGTCGTTCGACGATTGGGGGGCCGAGCATCATCTCGTTCCGAGTTCGTCCGGTATCTGGTCGGCGTGGGTCGACGGGGCCGGTATCGGAGATTCCTACGTGTACCGCGTCACCACCCACGACGGGCGCACCGTCGAGAAGTGCGATCCTGTCGGCGCCGCCACCGAAGAGCCGCCGTCGATCTGTTCGGTCATCGCCGATCTCAGCTACGAGTGGGGCGACGGTGACTGGATGGCCAATCGGGGCGAGCGGTTCGCGCTGGATGCACCCGTCTCCATCTACGAGGTCCATCTCGGGTCGTGGGGTCGTCACGTGTCGAGCGGTCGCCGGTTTCCCCGGTACGACGAGCTCGCCGACCCGCTGGCCGACCACGCGCTGGCGCACGGCTTCACCCATGTGGAACTGCTACCGATCATGGAGCATCCGTTCTACGGGTCGTGGGGCTACCAGACCACCGGATTCTTCGCGCCAAGCGCCCGGTACGGCACACCGATCGACCTGATGCGCATGATCGACCGCTTGCACCAACGCGGTGTGGGTGTGTTCCTCGACTGGGTTCCGTCGCACTTCCCCACCGACACCCACGGGTTGTACGAGTTCGACGGCACCCACCTGTTCGAGCACGCCGATCCCCGCCAGGGGTACCACCCGGACTGGCACTCAGCGATCTTCAACTACGAACGCAACGAGACGCGATCGTTCCTCACATCGAGCGCGATGTGCTGGATCGATCGCTACCACGTGGACGGGCTGCGCGTCGACGCAGTGGCCTCGATGTTGTATCTCGACTACTCGCGCCAAGAGGGCGAGTGGATCCCTAACCAGTACGGGGGTCGCGAGAACCTCGGAACCATCCAATTCCTGCGCCAGCTGAACGAAGCGATCTACGAGGAGTTCCCCGACACCGGCACCGTTGCCGAGGAGTCCACCGCGTGGCCCATGGTGAGCCGTCCGACGTACGTCGGCGGACTCGGCTTCGGATACAAGTGGGACATGGGCTGGATGCACGACACGCTGCAGTACCTCCAGCGGGATTCGATCCACCGCAAGTGGCATCACGGTGAGATCACCTTCCGCACCGTGTACTCGGCGAGCGAGAACTACGTCTTGCCGCTCAGTCACGATGAGGTGGTGCACGGCAAGGGCTCGCTGCTGAACAAGATGCCGGGCGACGAGTGGCAGCAATTCGCCAACCTGCGGCTGCTGTACGCGATGCAGTGGGCCCAGCCCGGCAAGAAGCTGCTGTTCATGGGGTGCGAGTTGGCCACGCGATCCGAATGGAACCACGAAGGCACGCTCGACTGGTCGCTGCACGACGCCCCGGGGCACAGCGGTGTCCGCATGCTCGTGGGCGACTTGAACCGGCTGTACGCCGCCGAACCAGCGATGCACCTCGGCGACTGCGACGGTCGCGGCATCAGATGGGTGGAAGGCGCCGACGCCGAACAAAGCGTGTACGCCTGGCTCCGAATGGATCCTTGCCCGCCCGCCGACCACGACGACGGTCACGGCCACCAGCCAGCCCGCTCGGTGCTGGTGCTCGTGAATGCCACGCCAACCCCTCGTTACAACTATCGGGTCGGCGTGCCCTCCGCCGGGCGGTGGCGAGAGCTGCTCAACACCGACGCCGAGGTGTACGGCGGCAGCGGCACCGGCAATCTCGGTGGGGTCGACAGCGTGCCGGTCGACGCCCACGGCTTTCATCAGTCGCTGGTCGTGTCGGTGCCGCCGCTCGGCGCCGTCTTCCTCGCCCTCGACTCGTGACGGAACCGGCCGGCGACTGGCGTCTCGGCGCCACCCCGGTGCCAGGAGCGACACGTTTCGAGGTCTGGGCGCCGCACGCGGCGAACGTTGATGTCGAGATCGCTCTCGGCGACACGACGACCGTTGTGGCCCTGGAGCCAGGTGCGACAGCCCGCGGCAGCACCACCGGCTGGACGTGGCGCGCCACGGTCGGCGGCGTCGGCGCCGGTGCGCGCTATCGCTACCGAATCGACCGGGGCGACTGGCTGCCCGACCCCGCGTCGCGCCTGCAACCCGATGGTGTACATGGCGCCTCGGAGATCGTGGATCGCGTGTCGTTCGAGTGGAGCGATGCCGACTGGAACGGCGTGGCGCTCGCCGACGCGGTGCTCTATGAACTTCATGTCGGCACGTTCACCGCTGCGGGCACCCTGTGGTCGGCGATCGACGAGCTCCCTCGGCTCGCCGCGCTCGGCATCACGATGGTGGAACTGATGCCGGTGGCAGCGTTCCCGGGTGAACGCAACTGGGGCTACGACGGCGTGTTCCCGTTCGCCGTGCAAGCGAGCTACGGCGGACCCGCGGCGCTCGCCGCCTTCGTCGACGCGGCTCATCGTCTCGCGCTCGGCGTGGTGCTCGACGTCGTCTACAACCACTTCGGCCCGGAAGGCAACATCGTGCCGAGGTTCGGGCCGTACCTCACCGACGCATACCGCACGCCTTGGGGCTCCGCCGTCAACGTCGCCGAGCGCCACAGCGACGCGGTGCGGCGCTACTTCATGGAGAACGCCACCGGATGGATCACCGATTTCCACCTCGACGGCCTCCGGCTCGACGCGGTGCATGCCATCTTCGACCCCACCGCGGTTCCCTTCGTTGCGGAGCTCACCGCCGCAGTGCACGCCGCAGCCGACAAGGCCGGGCGCAGGGCGTTGGTGACGATCGAGAGTTCTGCCAACGACCCGCAGATCGTGCGGCCCACCGCGGCGCACGGGTGGGGCTGCGACGCCGTGTGGAACGACGACTTCCACCACACGCTGCGGGTCGCGCTCACCGGCGAACGGCACGAGTACTACGCCGGCTACGACGGCGTCGCCGATCTTGCTCGCGCTTGGAACGACCGCTTCGTCTACACCGGTCAGCACTCGCCGGTGATGGGACGTCGGCACGGTGCGTCGGCCGCCGCCCTCGACCATCGACAGTTCGTCGTGTTCGCCCAGAATCACGATCATGTCGGCAACACGCCGGCCGGTGATCGTCTGTTGGCCGGCCACCCGGATCGCGAGCGACGTCTCCGGTTGGCGGCCGCCACCGTGTTGCTGTCACCGTTCACGCCAATGCTGTTCATGGGCGAGGAGTACGGCGAGACGGCACCGTTCCCGTACTTCATCGACCACGGCGATCCGCAGTTGGTGGAAGCCGTGCGCGCCGGCCGCACCGCCGAGTTCGCGGGTCACGATTGGTCGGGCGGCGTTGCCGACCCCGCTGCTCCCGAAACCTTCCGGCGCGCCGTGCTGCAACCCGATCCGGTAGGCCGTGAACCACATCGAAGGTTCCTGGCGATGTACACCGACTTGCTGCGGATTCGGCGGGCGACTCAGGTGCTCACCGACCCTGCCGCAGCGCAGACGGTGGAGCGCGACGGCGACACGATCACGATCGTGCGTGCCGCTCCCGAACTCGGTAGGACCACCCTCGTGCTGAACTTCGGCGACGACGACGTCAACCCGGCAGCGGAACCAGCGACGGCGGTACTGTTCGACTCGAGCGACCCGCGGTGGGGAGGCGACTCGGCCGGCCGTCAGTCGCCGGCAACGCGGCCGCCGGTACCGCCGTGGTCGGCCCGGCTGCTGCATGCCGAACCGGCGACGTAGCAACGATCAGTCGCGTTCGAGCACCAGCGCTGGCAGGCGCGAGAGCCACGTGGCATGTGCCAGTGTGCCTTTGACGATTCCCAGCTCGGTGTCGAGCACAGAACGCCACGAGCCGAGCGGGAGGTCGACAGTGGTGAGATCGTCGGCTGTGCCGGCTGGGTCGACCGGGCACACCATCACGACCACGTCCGGCGCATCAGATCCCGATCGGCCCCGGCCGAACGCCAGCGTGCGCTCAGCCAACGGACCATACACATCGATCGGGATGTACGAGGCTGTCGCACCGAAAGCACCCAGATGTCGGCGGCGCACCGACAGCATCGCCGCCGTGACGGCGACCACGCCGAGGTCGGGCGCATCGACCCAGGCCCCGAACACGTCGCCGCTCGTCGCACGCGCCAACCGAGCCCGTTCCTCGGCCCAGTTGGGGGGCCGACGGTTGTCGGGGTCGACCAGCGACACCATGGGCGACAGCGAGCCCTGGTACAAGTCGGGCACCCCCGGCACGCTGAGACGCACCGTACGCTCGGCAACGGCGTATCGCCAGCCGGCGGACACGCTCGATGCGACGAATCCAGCCAGTGGAGAGTCGCCCGCCGCTTCGTCGAGCAGCTCGGCTGCGAGTTCAGCCAACGAGCCCTCGTAGTTGTTGTCGGGGTCGGTCCACGAGGTGCGCAGCTCGGCCTCTCGGCCGGCCTTGACGAGGTAGTCCGTCAGCCGCTCGGGGGTGAGCGGGGTGGCGGTGACGACGGTCTCGAGAGCATGTATCACGCGCTCGCGGGCAATGTGGCGTCGATCGATCGACTCGCGGTGTGTGGTCATCCAAGTCGCCACGAACTCGGCCCAGGCGTCCGCGCGTTCGGCCAACCCCAATGCCCGAGCGCGCACGTGCTCGGAGCGTTTCGTGTCGTGTGTGGTGCCCGCCAACATCGCCATCGGTGCGGAGCGCTGCGCCTGCAGTTGGTACGCGTGGAACATCGGCGGCGAGATGGCGAACTGCCCCGGTGAGCCGCCCACCTCGCACAATCCTGCGAGCGGGAGGTATCGGTAGTACGCGCAGTCCTCAGCACCCTTGGCCATGGTCGCGCTCGTGAGTTGCTGCCACCGCGTCGCTACGGCTGGAACGGTCCGCACCAACTGCGCGGCATGTTCGATGTCGTTGCGAAGGTCAGGACGGGCGACGCAGGCGCTGGCAGTTGCCTCGTCGACGACCGCGTCCGAGGCTCGATCCTCGGGAAGGTAGGTGCGATACCGATCGAGTGCCAGCGTCAGTTCGACGAACGCACCGATCGACACCTCGTCTACCTCTGGGTCTACCTCTGGGTCTACCTCTGGGCTGTACGCAACGCGTCCGAGGCGTTCGAGGTCTGGTCTCAGCCCGGCGTCCAGAACTTCGCGTCGGGCGTCGCTCGATTGTTGGGCAAACGTTCGTGCGTCAGTGGTGAGCTGTCGCCATGCGCTGACCAGTGGACCCTCGGCACGCGGATCGACGAGGGCGTGCTCGGTCACTCGGATGTGTTCGTAGCCCGTGGTGCCGTCAACCGGCCAGTCGCGCGGCAGACACTCGCCTTCTGCCACGATCTTTTCGACCAGGAGCCAACGATCGTCACCGATCGTCTCGCGCAGGCCGGTGAGGTACGTACGCGGATCGGCAAGACCGTCAACGTGATCCACACGCACGCCTGCGAACGCCGGATGCCCAGCGAGCCGGCGCGGTACGGCATCGACAGCGGACGCCACCTCGGCGTGCTCCACCCGAACCGCCACGAGTTCGTCGATAGTGAAGAACCGGCGCACGTTGCGCGCCGGGTCGCGCCAGAACGTCAGCGTGTAGTGCTGATGCTCGATCGCCTCGGCCAGCGACAGCTGCTCGGTGCCGGCGGCGAGCGGGTAGCGCAGCGGGCCGTACCGCAGCTCGGGACCCAGGTCGCCGACCGCCATCTCGAGTTGCCCGTCGGCGATGACACGCTCGAGACGATCACCGAGCTGGGGAACGATGACGCGACCCTGGGTGAGATCCCAGTCGACATCGAACCAACGGTCGGCATCAGACGCAGGTCCGTCACGCAGCAGCGCCCACCACGGGGCATTGAGGTGCGGCAGGGCGACAGACACATGGTTCGGAACGTGATCGATGATCACACCCATTCCCCGCTCCGTTGCTGCGTCGAGCAGGGCCAAGAGCCCCGACTCGCCGCCGAACTCAGACCGCACGTTGCCGTGATCGACGACGTCGTACCCGTGGGTGCTGCCGGGAACCGCTTCAGCGACCGGCGAGAGGTACGCGTGGCTGACCCCTAGTTGTGCGAGGTGGTCGAGTTGTTCGATCACGTCGGCGAAACCGAACGTGGGGGTGAGCTGCAATCGATATGTGGAAACCGGCTCTGGCACACAGCGTCCAACGATGGAGCGATGGGCGGACATGGCCTGACGGTACCCGGCAGGCCAGGCCGAAACATCCTGCCCCGTTGGATCTCCACTGCAGCCCGACAACCGGCAAAGGTTTGAGAACGCCGAAATAGGGGAACTGTGGTGAGCGTGACCACATCACTCCAGCACGCGCTGTCGCAAGCCAGCGCCGCCGCACCACTAGGACCGCAATGAACAACGACGTCACAAATTCGGTTCCGGAGACGGTCGACGATGCTGTCGACGATCAACCATGGGTCAAACCCGTCGCCAGCGCCGGTTGGATCGCCAAGGGAGCGGTTTACACGTTGATGGGATTGACGGCGTTCACCATCGGTCGCAGGAAACCTGCCGACGATCAGGCATCGCCCGAAGGTGCCATAGCCCAGGTCGTCTCCAACCCGGCCGGTCGATTCCTCCTCGGTATTCTTGCGGTCGGCTTGTTCCTCTATGCCATTTGGCGCGCGCTGTCGGCCGCTCTCGTGCGAGGCAACGACGTGAAGGATTGGCTTCACCGAGTGGGGTACCTCTTCAGCGCCGCCTTCTATTTCGTACTGGCCTTCACGGCAGCCCGCTCCGTCATCAGAGACGTGCAGCCCGAAGACTCCAACACGGTCGAGGAATTGTCGCGGTCGATGCTGGAGTCGTCTGTCGGACGATGGGTGTTGTTCCTCGTCGGGGCCGTGGCCTTCGCCGTCGGTCTGTACTTCATTGTCGAAAACGGCTTCGGCAAGTCGTTCCTCGATGAACTGAACCTTGCGAAGGCTTCGCAGCAGGAACGCTCGGCGATCACTGCTGTCGGTGTCATCGGGTGGGTGGGGCGAGGTTTCGTCACCGCCGCAGTGGGGTTCTTCGTGTCGAAGGCTGCGTGGGAAGTGGATCGGGATGATGCCAGAGGGTTTGACCGAGCCTTGCGCGAACTGGCTGCGCACGACTACGGGCGGTACGCAGTGATCGCAGCCGGCGTTGCATTGATCGCCTACGGTGTGTTCTGCATCATGAGCTTTCGTTATCAGGAGCTCGATTGATCCATGCTTCCTGCATTTATCGGACTCGGCATCATCGTGGCGTTCGTCGTCACCATCGTGGTGCTCGACCTCTTCGGTCGCCGGAGTCGCCCACTCGACACTGAGCGCGAAGAGCGCTGGTTCGTCGCCAATGCACCCGCACCACTGAGGCGAGTGCTCCGGCGCGCAGAACGACGCACAGCAGGTGGCGCAGCCGTCGTGTTGCTCTTCGGCGTTCTGTTGATCTCGGCCACTTTGGTCGGCTGGATCCTCGACACCACCGACGAGAACAGTGGGTTCGCTAGATGGGATCAGGCGGCCGCCGAATGGGGCGCCGAACACGGGACCGAAACCAGCACCCGGATCCTCGAGTTGATCACCCAACTCGGTGGCACCGGATGGCTTCTGATCATCATGGCGCTGCTTGGCGGAGTAGAGACCTACCGGCATCGCAACTTCGCCATCATCGGCTATCTCGCAACCATCGGGCTTGGCGTTTCGCTGCTGAACAACGGCCTCAAGCGCCTCGTCGATCGTGAACGGCCGAACATTCTGCCGCTCAGTGACTTCAGCAGCTCATCGTTCCCCTCCGGCCACGCCGCGGCCGCGGCCGCCTGTTGGGCCGCCATCGCGCTGGTCGCTGCGCGCCACTGGGGCCGTCGTGGCCGCACGGCTGCAGCGTTGGGCGCCATGGTCACCACCATCGCCGTCGCCGTGAGTCGCGTACTCCTGGGGGTGCACTGGGTGACCGACGTGATCGCCGGCATCGCGGTGGGCTGGGCGTGGTTCTTCGTGATCACGCTCGTCTTCGGCGGTCGCATCCTTCGCTTCGGTGAACCGGCCGAACGTGTCGCCGAATCGGCACCCATCGGAGACGAGGTCTTCACCGACTCACTCGACTCATCCGCAAACAACTCGATCAACACCCCAACGGACGTCGACACCCAGATGAATATCAACCCCCAGATGAACACCGAAGCACACCCAGTGCCGACCACGGAGTCCCCACGATGAACGCCAACCTCAATCGCCAGAAGCGCAGTGATACGACCCCGGCTGTTCCCGGCACCGTGGTGGTGATCGCCAACCCGAACAGCGGCAACGCGGCCGACGACAACGAACTCCGAGACGCCTTCGAAAGCCGCCTCGATGCTTCGTCACTCGTCTGGTCGCCGACCACCGAAGATGACCCGGGCACCGGTCAAGCCGCACAGGCCGTCGCCGACTGCGCCGAAACCATCGTCGCATGCGGTGGCGATGGAACCGTCCGCGCGGTCGTGGAATCCGTCGCTGGTTCGTCGTCGATTCTAGGTGTCGTTGCGTTGGGTACCGGCAACCTCTTGGCCGGCAATCTCGATCTCGAAACGGGTCTCGACGCCATCGAAGATGCGCTCGCCGGGCCAGTGCGCCGCCTTGACGTGGGCACCGTGAACGGCGAGCGATTCACGGTGATGGCTGGCGTGGGTTTCGACGCGGCCATGATCCGAGATGCCGCGCCCACCGTCAAGCGTCGCTTCGGCAGCATCGCGTATGTCGGTTCCGCGCTCCGCAACGCCCCTGCGCAACTGACGCAAGCGTTCGTCGACGTGGACGGCGCACGGGTCTGGTCGGGCCGCACCGCAATGGTGTTGGTCGGCAACTGCGGCAGCGTCACCGGCGGGCTCGAGGTGTTTCCCGACGCCACGCCCGATGACGGCAAGCTCGACGTCGCCATCTTGTCCGCCACGAACCTGCGAGAGTGGGCGTCGGTGATGTGGCGGCTGGTTCGCGGCAAGCAACAACAGCAGAATCTGGTCGCACGGTTCACCGGCAAGACCGTCACTGTCGCTCTCGCCCATCCGATGCCGTACGAACTCGACGGCGAAGATCGGCCCCCCGTCACGGCGCTCGCCTTTGGCATCGAGCCCAATGCGCTCGCCGTGCGCACTGCTCATACTGCTCCTACCGATGACGAAACTGGCGCCGAAGGGGTCGACTCATGAGCAAACATCCCGCCCATGAAGTTCCGGAACTCTGGGCGCCGGGTTCGGTCTCGGCCGAGCTGCGCGCGCCCGTCTCTGGCAAGCCGCTGATCCTCGACGGTATGTCTACCGACGCGACGAGTTTGGTCGACGACAGGTCCGACGCCGAGAAACAACTCGCCGGGCTGCGGACCACGCTCGCTGACCTGCAGGACCGCCTCATGGCGGCGGAACAGCACTCAGTACTGGTCGTCTTGCAGGGGCTGGACGGGTCTGGCAAGAGCGGAACCATCAAACATGCGGGACGCGGCCTCAACCCGGTGGGTGCATCGGTGACGAGTTTCAAAGAACCCGACGCCAAAGAGGAGGCTGAGCCGTTCCTCGCCAGGATCCGGCGCGAGCTGCCAGAGCCCGGCCACATCACGTTCTTCGATCGATCGCACTACGAAGACATCATCGTTCCCGACGCACTGGACGATCTGGCAGACAAAGAGATCACCAAGCGGGTGAAGGCGATCACGGACTTCGAGCGCGAGTTGGTCGAGTCCGGCACCATCGTGCTCAAGTGCCTCTTGCACCTGTCGTACGACGAGCAGCGCGAACGGTTCCTCCGGCGGTTACGGCGCCCCGACAAGCAGTGGAAGTTCAAAGAGTCCGATCTCGAAACCCGCGCTGAGTGGCCCCGGTTTCAAGCCGCCTACGGCGCAGCGGTCGGGCGCACGTCGACCGAAGCCGCCCCATGGTTCGTCATTCCCTCAGATCACAAGTGGTACCGCAACTGGGCGGTTGCGTCATTGCTGTGCGAACACCTCGCCAATCTTCGCAGCGAGTACCCAGGCCTCGACGGAAACGTCGACGACTTTCGAGCTCGGCTCGATCCGCCCCGATGAACGACGACACGAAAGTCCACGGAGCACAACCCATGAACACCCGCTACACCGCCACCGACCCCCCTGACGGTGACACCACGTACGCCGCCAATGAACCCGACAGGCCGTTCTGGAAGGTGGCCCCGTTACACCGTCGGGACTACGGCGTTCTGGCGCTCGCCTACCTCGTTCTCACCTCCATCTACCTTGCGGTTGGTTGGATGATCGTCAGCTGGTGGGAGTCATCCCCGCTGGGCGAGGCTGAAGCCGACGCCAACCGCTGGCTAGAAGATCGTCGCACCGACGACCTCACTCATCTCGCGGAACTCGGAACGGCGCTGTCGAACACCGAAACAAAGATCGCTCTCGGGTTGATGCTGTTGCCGCTGATGTTGTGGATGTTCCGGCGTTGGCACGAGTGGACGTTCATCGTCTTCGGGCTGTTCCTGGAGGTTGCTGTGTTCGGCACGACCGCGAAGATCATCGCCAGAGACCGTCCTCCCGTAGAACAACTCGACGGCGCACCGACCAACAGTTGGCCAAGCGGCCACATCGCGGCGGCGGTGGTGTTCTACGTCGGGTTGGCGATCGTCATCTGGTGCAACCCCCGCTTCAACCGCGTGTCGCGCATCGGTGCCGTGTGTGTCGCCATCGTCGTACCTGCGGTCGTCATCACGTCGCGCCTCTATCTCGGGATGCACTACCTCACCGACGCACTGGGCGGTGTCGTGCTTGGCCTCACCGTCCTTGCGATCATGTGGCATCTGCTGCTCAAACCCGACGAGTCGCAGGAGTTGGCAGTACCTTCCGAAGCGTGACCACTCTCATCCTCGGGCCGATCCTGCGGCACGTCACCGAAACGACGGCCACTATCTGGGTGGAAACGTCGGACTCGTGTGAGGTGGCGGTGCTCGGCACCGGTACCCGCACGTTCACCGTGCAGGGCCACCACTACGCGCTGGTCGTCCTCGACGGGCTCACACCTGACACCACCAACGAGTACGAGGTGTCCTTGAACGGCGACGTGGTGTGGCCCTTGCCCGATGATCCCTTGCCTGCACCGACCATTCGTACCCTGGGTGGAGCCACCCAGCGCGTGATCTTCGGTAGTTGTCGCGCCGCCGCCCCACACGAACCGCCGTACTCGCTCGAACTCGACAACGACCCCCGCGGGCGTGGTGTCGATTCGCTGCGGGCGCATGGCTTGCGGATGCTGCGCAGCCCACAAGAGGAATGGCCCACGCTGATGGTGCTGGTCGGCGACCAGGTGTACGCCGACGACCCGTCGCCGAAGGTTCGGCGACGGCTCTGGCATCGTCGGGCGAAACGGGGCGCGCGCGATCAGGTGGACCAGCACGATGCGAGGTCTGATGACGTGTCTGATGACGTGTCTGATGACGTGTCCGATGACGTGTCTGATGATGGGCCGGACGAAAAACCCGACGACATCGTCGGTGGTTTCGAGCAATACACCTGGCTGTACCACGAGTCGTGGACGTCGGATGTAGAGCGGTGGATGATGTCGGTGGTGCCGAGCACCATGATCTTCGACGACCACGATGTGATCGACGATTGGAACATCTCGCAGCGATGGGTTGCCGAGATCCGGGCGCAGGCGTGGTGGGACAACCACATCATCGGCGGGATGATGTCGTACTGGATCTATCAGCATCTCGGCAACCAGTCTCCGGAACAGATCGCAGACGAGGGGATCCTGGCGAGTCTGCTCGCCGTTTCCGACGGTTCAGAGTTGCTTCGCCGCTGGGCGCAAGAATCTGAACGCTTCACACCGGTGCCAGGCGGCTACCACTTCAGCTATCACCGCGATCTCGGCGATGTGCGTCTGATCGTCATCGACAACCGCAACGGACGAGTGCTCGACCCGAAGGCTCGTCAGTTGGTCGATGACGACGAATGGGACTGGGTGTCGAGGCGGGCGCACGAGCGCTGCCGCCACCTGCTGATCGCCTCGTCGCTCCCGATGCTGGTGCCGGGTGGCCTGCACGACCTGCAGTATTGGAACGAAGCGCTCTGCGCCGGCAAGTGGGGCAAGTCGGTGTCACGGGTCGCCGAACGGATTCGCCGCGCGATCGACCTCGAGGATTGGGCCGCATTCGATCTGTCGTTCCGGAAGCTGTGCGACCTGCTCGCCAGTGTCGGCACCCCCGCCGAGGGCCGCGACGCTCCCGACACGATCACCATGCTGTCAGGCGACATTCATTTTGCCTACACCGCGACCGCGGAGTTCCCCAACCGGCCAGAGGTGACAAGCCGGATTTCACAAGTCGTGAGCTCGCCCATTCGAAACGCCCTGAGCACGCGCGAGCGGCGCGTCATCCGGTTCTCGCTCAGCCGCGTCGGCCGCTCCATCGGACGCGGGCTGCGACGTTCGATTCGCGGAGACGTCACACCGCTGGTGTGGGAACTCGACAACGGGCCGTACTTCGCCAACAACATCGGGTTGTTGAGCTTCACCGACGACGGCGAGTCGCCTCACCTCGTCATCGAACACGCACACCCCGACGATGACGGTCACCCCGTGCTCGACATCGTGATGCAACGCTCACTCTGACGACAACCCGGAGTGCAGTCGGTGCGCGACTACCTCACCTTCGTGGACTCTGAAGCAACGGCGCGTCACGCAGCGGGCATCGATGGTTTCGACGCCGCCCGCGAACTCGCAGCAGTACTCGGAAGGCACCCCACGATCGAAGATCTCGGAGAATCTGGTCGGATCACGGTGAACGTCGACGCCGTGTACCGCGAACTCGACCCCACCTACCAAACCCCAGACATCATCGAACAGTTCCGCAGAATGGCCGCCATCGAGCACCCCTAGATCAGCTGACGAGCCTTCTCGACCGGCGACTGCCAGCTCGCTCAGGTGTCAACTGCGACTATCGACGCCCAGTCGAACGACCCGTCGGCAGGTACAGCGACACGCTTGCTGGATGGGGAGCGTTCAGCAGTTGGTCGATCTGCGGACGGGGTGGGATAGTCGCTGTGCGTCATGTGTCTACTGGGGTTGCGAGTCGACGAGCGTTGTCTGTCTTCCCACATGCTCGACCCCCCGCCGTCAGTCGAGGCTCGGGAAGTAGATCTGCCAGGCGAGGAGAGACTTCGCAACCAGGCTGAGCACGAGGTACGCCTTCTCGCCGTAGACGTAATCGCTCCATTTGCCGATGCCGCGGTACTGGAGCCATTGGTTGAGCCC
>JBBREA010000024.1:0-31961 GCA_038203385.1 Acidimicrobiales bacterium
TCGGTGAGTCGTACACCGACACGGCCCCCGGGGCTGCGGTACTGGGCTCGAACATCTCGGCCCACGAGTCGGGCGCTGTCTCGTACAACTCCGTGTTGAACACGAGCAGGTTGGCGCCACGGCCGTGAGGCACGCCATACGGCACACCGTCGACCGAGTTGTGCTTCTGCAGTTGGAGATCCTCGAACACATCGACGTAGTTCGGAATCAGGTCGACATTGACCGGGCTCACTTCGCCGCCGGCGATGAGGCGCAAGGTGGCGTCGCCGGAAGCCGACACGCCGTCGTACTCACCACTCTGCATGAGCTGCACCATGTCGTCGGAGCTGTTGCCGAGCTGCACGTTCACTTCACAGCCGGTCTCTTCTTCGAAGCCGGTGACCCAGTCGACGGCGGGGTCAGTTGACCCGTCTTCCACGTAACCGGCCCAGGCGATGATGTTGAGTTCGCCCTCGCCCTCACCGATTTCAGTGGGCATGTCTCCGCTGGGCGCTGCATCGGTAGCAGCGGTGGTGGTGGCTGTGTCTTCTTCGGTGTCGGCAGTGGTGGCCGTGTCTTCTTCGGTGTCGGCGGTGGTGGCTGTGGCTTCTTCGGTGTCGGCGGTGGTGGCTGTGGCTTCTTCGGTGGCGGCGGTGGTGGCTGTTGCGTCGTCGGCCTCGTCGTCGCCGCAGGCCGCCGCTATGAGCGACAGGATGGCTACGCCAGCAATGAGCTGGCTCCGACGACGGCGTGATGCCGTGCTGTGGTTGATCATGAGTTGTTCTCCCCTACTGGTGTTCGTTGGTGTTTGTGGTTTCGTGGTCGTTTGGCAATCAAGTGATCACGCGCTGGTTGCGACTGCGGAGGTGGCGTTGTGTGGCCATGCAAGCCGCACCTGCGTTCCGTTACTCAATCCAGCGAGCTCATCGCTCGGCACGCTGGCTACGAGTGCAGGCCCTTGTGGGATCTGCACGCGAACTCGACTGAAAGACCCGAGAAACTGCACGTCGACCACAGAGCCGGTCACGACGACGCGATCGACCGGCTCGGGGTGCCCTGGGGGCACGAGCGACACGCGCTCGGGACGCAGCATGTGCGGGCCGGCAGCCCCGAACAACTGTTGCGACGTCGCCGAGTCGAACACGTTGGATGTCCCGACGAATCTGGCGACGAACTCGGTGGACGGGCGATCATAGATCTCTTCGGGGGTACCGACCTGTTCGATGAGCCCTCTGTTGAACACCGCCACCCGTGAACTCATGGACAGCGCCTCACCCTGATCGTGGGTGACAAAGATGAACGTGATACCGACCTCTCGTTGGATGAGTTTCAACTCGGTCTGCATCTCTTCGCGCAGCTTGAGATCGAGCGCGCCGAGCGGTTCGTCGAGCAAGAGCACGCTGGGCCGATTGACGAGTGCGCGAGCCAGTGCAACCCGCTGACGCTGGCCGCCACTGAGCTGGTTGGGGCGCCGCCCGCCCATGTCGCCGAGGCGTACCGTGTGCAACATGTCCAAGGCGCGCGTACGCCGCTCGGCCCTACCGACACCTTTGACCTTGAGCCCGTATTCGACGTTCTGCAGCACCGTCATGTGGGGAAACAGCGCGTAATCCTGGAACACGGTGTTGACGTCGCGGTTGTACGGCGGAGCGAGCGATACGTCTTTGCCGTGCAGCAGGATCGCTCCGGCGGTCGGCTCATCGAACCCAGCGATCATGCGCAATACGGTCGTCTTCCCCGACCCCGACGGCCCCAAGAGCGAAAAGAATTCGCCGTCGGCGATGTCGAGATCGACCGATTCGACCGCGACGACATCACCGAAAGCCTTGTGCACACCGACCAGTTGAACGGCACTCGTCAAGTTTCTGTGCTCCCTGCTGGGTCGATGTGTCACCGATGCTCGCCCGGCTGGATCGCCTGACTGAAAACATTTAGTCTCAGATGTTAAGGGTTGTCAACACCGAGATCGGGAAGGATGCAACATGCCGGGAAGGACGCGCGTGCACCGGCTATTGCCTGCCCTCCCGTCAACGGGTGTGCCCACCACGGTGAGCCGCCAACTGTCCGAGGCAATTCGTCTCGGCCTCCTCGCTCCCGGCGAACAACTCCCAAGTGAAAGCGACCTGGCCAGTCAACTCGGCGTGTCCACCGCCTCGTTGCGCGAGGCGCTGTCGGCCCTTCGTCATCAGGGTCTGGTGGAAACCCGACGAGGACGACGGGGTGGCACCTTCGTGTGTGGCCCGGTCGAGTCATCGACATCGCGTCTGCGTCGCAGCCTCCAGCAGCGGTCGGCGATCGGTTTGCGAGACTTCGGAGATGAGTGGGCTGCTGTCGCCGGAACGTCCGCACGGCTCGCCGCCGCACGGGCCTCAACGGCGCACCTCGACAACCTCGATCGCCTCGTAGAACAGCTGGACCGCGCATCGACGGTAGGTGACCGAGGCAGAGCACACAGCCGGTTCTTCATCGAAATCGCCTTGGCATCGCAATCTGAACGCCTCACTCGCGCCGAGGTACGTATGCAAGCCGAAACCGGAGAACTGCTCTGGCTGCCCACGATCGAGCCGTTTCCGCTGGCGCATGCGGTTGCAGCGCTCGCTGAGATCGCGATGGCGATTCGCAGCGAGAACGGTCTGCTTGCCCGAGACCTCGCGGAATCCCATGTACAGCAGGCAACCCGCTGGTTGGTGCAGACCCGCATCGCCGAACCGCCGGAGCAGATGTGAACGGACCAGATGTGAACGCAGGCGTGGACGGAGCAGGAGCCGACGCTGCGGCAGCGCTGGCGCGGGCAGCGAACGAGTTGTTCGGCGTGCTCGAACGCCTGTCGGACCGATTCGTCGACGTCTGGTCCAGCGCCACCGCCGACTTGCAGTCGTCGGAGTTTCTGACGAGCGACATCGCCGCCCTGCGCCCCGACGTGTTCGCGGCCATCGACGCCAACCCGGCATTCGAAAGCGCCGGTTTCGTACTCGTGGAGGGCGTTGTCGCAGATGGCCCACGTTGCCTCGAGTGGTGGCATCGCGAACCGTCAGGCGATCACGACCGGATCGGCTTCAACCTCGAGCCGGGCACTCCAGACTGCTACGACTATTACGACAAAGAGTGGTTCGCGGCAGCGGTGTCGGGCGGCAGTCGGTTCGTGTCTGGCCCGCTGATCGATCTCCCGTGTGCCGACGTGTACATCCTCACCTTCTCGCAACCCATCGCCGTGAGCGGCCGATTGCTCGGCGTGGCAGGGGCCGACGTCGCCGTGTCGCGTTTCGAGCACCGCATCCTTCCGCCACTTCGAAACCTGCCGCGCCCTTCGTTGCTCGTGAACAGCGAGCGGCGAGTGATCGCTTCGAACGACGCCCGCTTCACCACTGGCGAAAAGCTGCCCACGCTGCCTGGCGTCGACGACTCGTGGTCGACGGTGCAACCGGTGACCCCAGATCTCGGGTGGGTGTTGGCCAGCGGGCTCGTCGGTTGAGCCCTTGACTCAACCCAGTACGCAGTACCGCGACAATCAGCGCGTAGTGGCGGTGCTGGCTCGTTCGGTGACGACTTTCGACGACCCCCCCGGCTGCATCGACACGCCGAGCAGGGAGTCGCCGGCCTCCATGGTTCGCTTCTGGTGCGACACGATCAGCAGTTGGGCGTCGCGACGAAATTCGGCGATCAGGCCGAGGAAACGATGCAGGTTCACGTCGTCGAGAGCGGCTTCGACTTCGTCCATCACGTAGAACGGCGAGGGGCGGCTGCGGAAGACTGCGAAGAGGAATGCAAGCGCGGTGAGGCTGCGCTCGCCGCCCGACAGCAACGACAGCTTCTTGACGTTCTTGCCGCTGGGCTTGGCCTCGACTTCGATACCGGTGTTCAGCAGGTCGTCGGGCGCAGTGAGCTTCAGCTGGCCGACGCCTCCGGGAAACAACGTGGCGAACAGTTCGGTGAAGTTGGTACTGACGTCGGCGAAGGCGCCTGCGAACACGTTCTGAATCTCTTGATCGACGGCTTTGATGACGCGGTTGAGGTCGCGACGAGTGGTGCGGACGTCTTCGAGCTGCTGGTCGAGGAAGGTGTGGCGCTGCTGCAGTTCGTTGAACTCTTCCAGTGCGAGTGGGTTGATCGGCCCGAGCAAACGGAGCTCGCGGTCGAGCTCACGCACTCTGCCAGCGGCCGTGGCCCCCTCTGGCAGTTCGGTGCACTCAGCGGCTTCGGCAGCACCGGGCTCGATGTCTAGGTCGCGTCGCAGGGTTTCGATGGCAGTCTCCAGGCGGAGCTTCTGTTCGGCTTCATCGATGTCGCTGCGATGGGAGCGAGAACGCAATTCATCGAGCTCGCGTTCAGACTCGCTGCGAGCTCGCCTCGAGCCATCGAGTTGCGACGTGAGCAATCGCACTTCGTCGCTCTGGCGACGTCGCTGTTCGGAGAGTGACGAATATTCGGCTTCGATGATGCCTCGATGGGAATCAACCAGTGCGGCGATGCGCCCGATCGCCCCAAGAGAACGCTCGATGTGTACCCGCTGCTCCGCTGCAATCATGCGCTGCTCGCGGTCTGTTTCGAGCCGTCGCTCGTTCTCGGCGATGCGCGTCTCCAAGAACTGCTGGCGCTCGTGGAGGCCGGCGTTGCGCACCTCGAGTTCCTGACGTTTCCGTGCTAGCGCAGCTGCCCGCATCTCCACGTCGGCCCGGGCGGCACCGCGAGCCTTGGCGGCGTCCGCCTCTGCCTGTTCGGAAGCATCGAGTGCCGGCAACAGCGCCTGCAACTCGTCGACTCGTGCCTGCTCACCACCGAGGTGCTGGGTGAGTTCGGCAATGGCGGAGTCGAGACCTTCCAGTTCGGCATGAAACTCACGGCGTTGGCCGAGCACGCGGGCGAGGCCCTCGGTCGCAGCGGTGAATCGAGCATCGTTCTGATCGAGCCGGCGAGTGAGTTCCGCCTCGCGCTGCAGCGCGTCGCGATGGCCTTGCTGTGCCGAGGCTAGGCGCTGATCGGCCGCCCCGAGCGAGAGGGCTGCTTCGCTGGCATTGTCGCGGGCGTCGGCGAGGGCCGCGGCGGTGGCCCCTCCCCCGGCGGCACCGACGCGCCAACCATTGGGTGCGAATCGGTCGCCAGCCTCGGTGACGATGACCGACTCGGGATGCGCGAGTGCTGCCTCGATCGCTGCGTCGAGCCCATCGACTCGTACTGCGCCGCCGATGAGGAGTTCCAACAGACCCGCCACTCCTGGACGACCGCTTCGCACGTGCGGCAGCACTGGTTCGCCAACAGAGGGAGGACGCCGGGTGTCGTGGCGCCGGCCAGCCGCCAACACTGCTCCGCTGGTAGCGCTCGAACGCAGTTCGGCCAGAGCACGCTGCGCCGACATCGCGCCGTCGACCACCACTGCAGACAGCGCCTCGCCGAGAGCAGCTTCGACTGCCGGTTCCCAACCTGCGTCGATCTCGACGAGGTCGAGCAACGTTCCGAGCACGCCTTCCACGCCGGCCAAGCGCTTGGCCCCTGCCCGGGCGTGGGCGGCGTCCATCGCTTGCTGCAGCGCCTCGGCACGGGCCCTCCAGTGTGAGGCGGTTTCGGCTGCGTCATGACGGGCCGACGTTGCCGCCTCGAACTCGGACTCAGCTGCGATGCGGGCCTGCTCCGCCTCATCGATCTGCGACACGAGTGGCGACTCGACCGCTTCGGCCTGCGCGCACCCGTGCCGCAGCCGCTCGGTCTCGGCGTCGAGTTGTTCCAACCGCCGACGCAGTTCGCCGCCGCGTGACTCGATACGCCGGAGTTCGCTCTGGGTGCGTTCCATCGTGGTGCGTACGGACCGCAACTCACCGCGAACTTCAGCCGCGGCACTGGCTGCTTTGGTACCTCCATCGTCGGCGTTGAGCGCCTCGGTGATGCGCTGGCGCTCGAGACGGAACGCTTCCTCTTCGGCCGCGAGTGTCTCGCTCGCGGGTTCGACCTGGCTGAGTGCTTCGATGACCTGGGCGAGCTCGTCGCGGAATCGGGCACCGTCGGCCTCGAGATTGGCGACCACACCTGAGTCGAGCAGCTGGCCCTTGTCCCGCTCGATCGATCGCTTGCGTTCGCTGAGGATGCCCGACAGCCCCCGTGCCCGTTCGCGCAGCTGCTCCACACGACGAAGTCGATCGGTGACATCGCTTTCGCCGCGAGCACTCAAGGTCGACTCCATCGACATGATCTCGGTGTCGAGATGCGCCAGCCGCGACTTCAGTTCCCGTTCTTGCCCGATGGCTTGATGCCGATCGACGGCGATGACCTCGAGCTTGCGCCGCAGCGTGGCGATCTCGCGCCCAGCGACGAAAATCCGCAATGCGGTCAGTTCGACGATGAGCACTTCGTGACGCCGAGCCGCCTCGGCCTGTCGTTCGAGCGGACGGAGCTGGCGGCGAACTTCTCGAAGAAGATCTTGGAGCCGCAGGAGGTTTGCTTCGGTGGCATCGAGTCGCCGTTCGGCCTTCTCTTTGCGTTTCCGATACTTGAGAACTCCGGCCGCCTCTTCGATGATGCCGCGCCGATCTTCCGGCCGTGCGTTGAGTACGGCGTCGATCTGGCCCTGACTCACGATGACGTGCTGTTGGCGACCAACGCCAGCATCGGAGAGCAATTCTTGGATGTCGAGCAGACGGCACGGTGCACCGTTGATGGCGTACTCGCTGTCGCCATTGCGGAACAGGATGCGCGTGATGGTGACTTCATTGAACTCGATGGGTAGCAAGCCGGACGAGTTGTCGAGCGTGAGGCTCACCTCCGCTCGACCGAGCGCAGGACGCTTGGCCGTGCCGGCGAAGATGACGTCGTCCATCTTCTGGGAGCGAACCGATCTGGGAGCCTGCGCGCCGAGCACCCAGGCGATCGCATCGACCACGTTCGACTTGCCCGAGCCATTGGGGCCGACGACCACGGTGACGCCGGGTTCGAGGGCCAACACGGTCGGGTCCGCGAAGGACTTGAACCCCTTGAGGGTGAGAGCTTTCAGAAACACGCTCGCCCGATGCTAGTCGGCGGCCCCCGTATCCAGCGTCTGGATCGACAGCTTGCCGGATGGCTCGGCGCTTGCCAGACTGAGCGGGCTCACCCCGGAGTGGGGTGAGCAGGCGAACCAACCGGAGGATCAATGCCCGAGCTCAACTTCATCGGCGGCGAATGGAAACCGGCTCGCTCCGGCGCCACGGATGTCATTCTCAACCCCGCCACCGGGGAAGCGATCGGCACGGCACCTGCGAGCGATGCCACCGACATCGACGACGCCGTCGAGGCCGCTCGTTCCGCGTTCCCCGCCTGGGCCGCCACGACGCCCCGGGAACGGAGCGAGATCATGACCAAGGTGGCGGACACCATCGCCGCCAATATCGACGATCTCAGCGCCATCGAAAGCGAAAACGTCGGCAAGCCGGTGTCGATCATCGAGTTCGAGATGGACCTCACGGTCGACAACTGGCGGTTCTTCGCGGCAGCCCCTCGTTTCATGGAAGGCAAAGCCGCCGGCGAATACATGGCCGGCTACACGTCGTACATTCGCCGCGATCCGCTCGGCGTGGTGGGTGGCATCGCGCCGTGGAACTATCCGCTCAACATGGCCACGTGGAAGCTCGGGCCGGCGCTTGCTGCAGGCAACACGGTCGTGCTCAAGCCGTCAGAACTCACCCCCTATTCGGCGCTGCGACTGATGGAACTGTTGGCCGACATTCTCCCGCCGGGAGTGGTCAACGTGGTCTGCGGCGAAGGGGTCTCCACCGGCACGGCGCTGGTGTCGCACCCACGGGTGGCCATGGTGTCGCTGACCGGCAGCGTTCGGGCGGGCAAGTCGGTGGCAGCGACAGCAGCAGACACGCTCACCCGAGTACACCTGGAACTGGGCGGCAAGGCCCCGGTCATCGTGTTCGACGATGCCGACATCGCGGCCGTGGTAGAGAATCTCACGGCCACCGCCTTCTACAACTCGGGCCAAGACTGCACCGCTCCCACCCGCATCATTGCCGGACCGGGGGTGTACGACCAGTTCGTCGAAGCGATGACCGAAGCCGTCCGCGGTGTCGTCACGGGCGATCCGACCGACCCAGCCACGAACATGGGCCCAGTGGTTTCACAGGCACACCAGCAGCGAATCGGTGGCGTGATCGAACGCGCGAAAGCTGCTGGGGGCCAGATCACCGTGGGCGGCGGGCTCGTCGATCGGCCCGGTTTCTTCGTAGAACCGACGGTCATCATCGGCGTGGACCAAGCTGCCGAAATCGTGCAGCAGGAAACGTTCGGTCCGGTGATCTCGGTGCAGCAAGCTGCAGACGAGGCGCAGGCCGTCGCGTTCGCCAACGACGTCGACTACGGCTTGGCAGCCAGCGTGTGGACGTCAGACGTGGGGCGCGCCATGCGGGTGACCAAAGCGCTCGAGTTCGGCACAGTATGGGTGAACGACCACATTCCGATCATTTCAGAGATGCCCCATGGCGGCTTCAAGAACTCGGGCTACGGCAAAGACATGAGCATGTACGCGCTCGAGGCCTACACCGAGGTCAAGCACGTGATGATCAAGCACTGACCGAACGCTTGGTCCAAGACCTGACGATCAGCCGCCTGCGGGGTCGATGCCGCACTCGGCGAAGTAGGTCATCACGGCACTCATGTCGGGAACCCCTTCGGAATCGGTCATCGACGACGCCATCTTCTCGGAGAGACACGTGATTTGCTCGTCAGACAGGTTCATCTGCGCCTGTAATGGCGCCAGCATCGATTCGAGTGTGGCGGTCATCGTGCTGGGATCGACAGCGGGCGCCGTTGCGGTGGTGGCGTCGTAACCGCACACCTCCACGTTGTATCTGTCGACGCGCTCGGCCGCGGCCACGAACTCGGGGCTCTCGAAACTCGTGGTGTCGAGGGCACTGAAGTCCCCGTCGTTCTCTGCCAGCTCCGTCACCATCGACATGCTCGACTCGAGCACGATTTGGAAGTCGGCGCGCAGACTTTCGGGCGCAATGTTGACCGCCTGCGCCAGGTTGGCCTCGGCGTCAGCCAACATCTCCTGCATTGCTTCTGCATCGGTGAAGTCCATGCTTCCGAGAGCACCAACATCGGCTGGCATCTCGATCTCGCCCCGCACGGCCCGACAGTATTCTGAGTCGGCGTCGCCCTCTGCTGAGCCTTCTCCGCTTGCCTCGGCCGTATCCCCGCTCGCTGGCTGCGAGGCGGACGAGTCGGCCGAGTCGGCCGAATCGGGCGGTGCGGCCGATTCTGCGGCCGAGGAACCATCACCGCTCGACACCACTGTGGCCGAGTGGTCATCGCCGCCACATGCTGCGAACGCAAGGACACCGAGAGCGAGCAGGGACAGGAGTCGTGATGCGGAACCGTTCATGTCCCGGAAACTAGCGCGCCGCGGACCGTCAGTATCTCGATTTCGACGGCAGTGCGTCGCTAGTCGGTGGTCTGTGCGGCGCGACGGTTGCTGCTGACGGTGGCGATCAGAATGATCGCGATGGCGGTCAACATGATCATCGTGGCCAACACGTGAACTTGCGGCGGCAGGGCGATGCGGGCCGAGTCGAACACGCGACGCGGGAACGTGATCGTGGGACCGGCGACGAACGACGTGATGATGTAGTCGTCGATCGACAATGCCATCGACAGCAAGAACGCGGCGATGATGCCCGGCGTGATGATGGGCATCGTGATCTTGAAGAACGTTCGAATGGGGGGCGAGCCGAGGTCCATCGCTGCGTCTTCGAGGGTCCAATCCATACCGCGCAAACGCGCCTTCACCGTCAACGTGACGAAGCTCAGGCAGAACATGGTGTGGGCGATCACCACGGTCCAGAAGCCGCGCTCGACCCCTTGGTTGAAGAACAGCGTGAACAGTGAGGCACCCATCACGATTTCAGGTGTGGTGAGCGGCAGCACGAGCAGCATGTTGATGACGGCTCCACCGTGCATTCGATAGCGCGCCAGCGCCAGCGCCACGAGGCTCCCCAGGAGGGTCGCGATGACACTCGCCAACAGGGCGATCTTGACACTCTCGATGAGTGCGTCGGTGAACTGCCGTTCCTGGAACGGGTTCAGCCAGTTGTCGAACGTGAAACCCTCCCAGCGGGTGTTGAACTTGGTGGTGGGCTCGTTGAACGTGAAGATCGCAATCGTCACCAACGGTATGAACAGGTACACCATGCCCAACGCGGTGACCACGTACAGGAAATAGGTGCCAGGGCCACGCCTCACGTCAGGTCCTCCGTTCCCAAGAACTTCGCGTACAACAGCACACCGACGGTGATCATCGCCATGAGCACGAAGCTGATCGCGGAAGCCGTCGGATAGTCACCCGCTCTGAGGAATCTGGCTTGAATGACGCCACCGATGACCGGGGTATTCGGGTTGCCGAGCAATGCGGCATTGATGAAGTCGCCGGCCGCTGGGATGAACGTGAGCAACGTGCCGGCGAACACGCCGGGCAGCGACAGCGGGAAGATCACCTTGCGGAACGTGTTGGGGAAGTTGTTGTAGAGGTCGTACGAGGCGTCGATGAGGCCCACCTGCACCTTGTCGAGGCTGACGTAGATGGGGAGCAGCGCAAAGGGCAAGAAGTTGTACGTCAACCCGCCGATCACTGCCGTCGGGGTGTTCATGATTCGACCATTGGTGGTGATCTGCAATGCATCGAGCAGGCCCGTGAGTTGCAGCGCATCGGCAATCGACAGCACCGGGCCAGTGTCGGCGAACAACGACTGCCAAGCGATGGTGCGCAACAGGAAGCTCGTGAAGAACGGCACCATCACGAGCCCGAGCATGAGGTTCGCCCACTTCCCCGCTTTGAACGCAATGAAGTAGGCAATCGGGTAGGCGATGAGCACGCAGAGCACCGTGGCAACCGCGGCGTACCCCAGACCGCGCCACAGTTGTTCACCGAAATCGGTGAAGGCTTTGGAGAAGTTGGACCATTCCCACGCGAAGTCGAGCTTGCTGCTGTTGGCGTCGGGCCGAACCGACAACGCGATCTTGAGCAACGTCACCATTGGCACGATGAAGAACAAGTACAAGCACAGCAGGCCCGGGAACGACAGGATGTACGGCGTCCACTTTGCTTGCTTGAGGGAACGGTTGTCGGCGTCGGTCGCCACCTCAGCCTCCTGCGATCGTGATGAATCTCTCGGTGATCGTGCGGTCGAGTTCGGGTTCCATGTCGGCGAACACGAACGAGTTGGCTTTGGTCGCATCGTCGGGGAACAGCAGCGGGCTGTCAGCGAGCGCTGCCGAGTCGCCCCCGAGTTTCACGAGCTCATCTCGCACGCCCACGACCGGGCTGACGTACTGCACCCAAGCGGTGATCTTGGCGGCATTGACCGGGTCGTACACGTAGTTCATCCACCTCGCCGCAGCGACACCGTTGTCGGCGCCGATGGGGATGACCATGGTGTCGAACCATGACATGGCGCCTTCTTCGGGGAAGACGAACCGCACGGACGGATTCTCTGCCTGGGCGATGTCGCCAGACCACGCCACACACGCTGCAAAGTTGCCCGACTGGATGTCTTCCAGGTAGTCGTTACCGGTGAATCGGCGCACGTGCCCGCTGGTGGTGAGCTCTTCGATGGTGTCGAGCGCCTGGTTCATCGTGTCTTCCGTGGCGCTGGCCGGGTCGTTGCCCTGCGCCAACATGACCAAGCCGAGCGTGTCACGCATTTCGGTGAAAAAGCCGATCCGGCCGGCGAACTCGGGTGTGAGCAGCTCGGAGAAGCTCTTCAACTCCCGACCAGTGATGTCGATGTTGTATGCAAACCCGGTGAAACCAGCCTGCCACGGCAGGTGATATTTCGCGCCGCGGTCCCAACCGAGGTTGAGGTACGACGGCTCGAGGTTCTGGTAGTTCGGGATGAGGTTGAACGGCAGCGGCGAGATCCAGCCCTTGGATTTCAGGCGAGCGGCCATCCAATAGGTCGGCATCGCGATATCCCATGGGACCGGGTTGCCGCCGTCGAGATAGGCCGCGAACTCTTTGCCGTACGCCTCTTCGTTGTCATTCCACGTCTCGGAGTACGTCACTGCGACGCCCGACTCGTCGCTGAATCGATCGATCGTGCCGACTTCACCATCTCCAGTGGTGTCGATGTACTCGGTCCAGTTGATGATGCGAACCGCCGACGACCCCTGGCCAACGCCGCCACCTGCGATCTCATCGGTTTCAGTGCCGGAGGAGCCGGTGGAGCTGTCGTTGCCGCCGAGGCTCGACAACGCAATTGCACCGAGCGCGCCCACGCCAACGACTCCACCACCGATCAGCAAGGCCCTGCGGTTGATCTTCGGGCCATCGTCGGCACCCGCCGACCTGGCGAGTTCTTTGCCGTCCATCGTCGCTTGGACTTCATCGAAGTCGGTGCCTGTTGCGCCGACGATCGCCGAACGGCCCGGCATGACGAAGGGAGCTTCGGGCACCCATGACAAGGTGATCAGGTTGCCCGTGGCGACCAGCGGCGTCATGTCGTCGGGTTCGATCGTTGCGACGATCTCGGTCATGGCGTCGAGGTCGATGATCAACCTGACTTCTGAGCCCTGATAGATGACTTCCTTGATCCTGCCGACGACCGACTTCGACGGTGCCAAGTCGCCGGAGTACGGCACGAGTCGTTCTGGTCGCAACATCACGGTGACTTCCGTGCCGGGAGTTTGCCCGTTGGTGTCTGCCACGTCGATGGTTGCACCCATGTCGAGATCGACGCTGGCGCCGCTAGGGCTCACTGTGCCGGGCAGCAGATTGGCCGAACCGATGAAACCAGCCACGAAGATGCTCGCCGGCCGGCCGTAGATCTCTTCGGGCGTACCGATCTGTTCGACGCGCCCGCTGCTCATCACGGCGATGCGGTCGCTCATGGTGAGCGCTTCGCCTTGGTCGTGCGTGACGAACACGAACGTGATGGCCAACTCACGTTGGATGCGCTTGAGTTCCAGCTGCATCGCCTCGCGCAGCTTCAGGTCGAGCGCTGCGAGTGGTTCGTCGAGCAAGAGTGCGCTCGGCTTGTTGACCAGTGCTCTGGCCAGAGCGACACGTTGCTGCTGACCACCAGACAACTGGTACGGCCGACGTCGGCCGAACTCGTCGAGCCGAACGATCTCGAGCATCTCGGCGGCCTGTCGCCGAGCATCGGCGGCGCCCATACCCTTCGAGCGCAAACCGAACGCAACGTTGTCGAGCACCGACATGTGCGGGAACAGGGCGTACTGCTGGAACACAGTGTTGACGCTGCGCTTGTACGGCGGCACCGTAGAGACGTCGGTACCTTCGAGCAGAATGGAGCCCGACGTGGGTTGCTCGAACCCGGCGATCATCTTCAGCAGGGTCGTCTTGCCGCAGCCCGACGGGCCGAGCAAGGAGAAGAACTCTCCCTGCGCAATCGAGAAGTCCGCATGCTCCACGGCGACATAGTCGCCGAACTGCTTGCGAACGCTTTGAAGTTCGATGACGTTGTCGGTCACCATCCCGTTGTCGGTCACCATCACGTTGTCGGTCACTGAGCCCACCTGTTTGTCGACGACATGGTCGAGAATCTGCCACTTCGATCAGCGATTCGCAAGCTGTAGGTCGGAACGTAACAATCGGAAACGACCGTGGATGGTCGACCTGCACCGGTGCCATAACTACCGTCGGGGACATGGGGGCACGGGAATCGCTGTGGGATGAGGGGGCGTTCGGCGTCGGTGACCAGCAGGTGGCGGTCGGTCGAACAAACGGTTTCGACCTGGAGAACGACCTCGATTGGGACGTCGTCATCGTCGGCGCCGGCTACAGCGGGCTCTGGACCGCGCACTACCTCCTCGACCACGATCCAGGGCTGCGCATCGCCATCGTCGAGCGCGAGTTCGCGGGGTTTGGCGCGTCGGGTCGCAACGGTGGTTGGTGCATCGGCGAACTGGCCTCCGGCTACGGCAAGCTCGCGGCAGCCGGCGACGCAGGCGCTGCGCTGGCGCTGATGCGAGCGGTTTTCGACTCGGTCGATGAGGTAGGTCGAGTCACGAGGGCTGCTGGGATCGATTGTGACTTCGCCAAGGGCGGCGCGCTGCGACTGGCACGCACGGCACCTCAGCTCGCCCGCCAGCACGAAGAGGTCGAGCACATGAGGTCGCTCGGCTTCACCGTCGACGACTGTCGGTTGCTCGACGCAAACGAGGCAACGGCGATGATGGCTTCGCCGGGCGTACGTGGCGGATTGTTCTTCGCCCACGCTGCGGCACTGCATCCCGGCAAACTCGTCCGAGGACTGGCTGACTTGGTGGTCGACGGTGGTGCCGCCTTGTTCGAGCACACCGCTGCCCGTTCGATCGAGCCGGGACGAGTTACCACGGATCGCGGAATCGTGCGTGCTCCGATCATCGTGCAAGCCACCGAGGGTTACACGCGCGACCTACCCGGGCAGCGGCGTTCGCTCGTGCCGTGGTACTCGCTGATGATCGCCACCGAGCCGCTGCCCGACGACGTCTGGAACTCGATCGGGCTGCAGGTTCGGCAAACGTTCGCCGATGATCGGCGACTGGTCATCTACGGCCAGCGAACCGCAGACAACCGAATCGCGTTCGGTGGGCGAGGTGCTCCGTACGGGTTCGGCTCGCGCATCGACCCATCCGTCGAGTCCGGTTCAGGAACGCACGATCTGATCGCCGCGTCGTTGCGGGAACTGCTGCCGCAGGTGGCAGACGCCAAGATCACCCACCGTTGGGGCGGGGTGCTCGGCATCCCACGCGACTGGTGTCCCACGGTCGGGTTCGACCGCACCACTGGCCTCGGGCACCTCGGTGGCTACGTCGGCGAAGGCGTCGCGGCGGCCAATCTGGCAGGACGAACCCTGGCCGACCTGATCGTCGACGCCGACACCGAACGAACGACGTACCCGTGGGTACGCCCACGGTCGCGCCGATGGGAACCCGAACCGTTCCGCTGGCTCGGCATCAACGCCGTGTTGCGTGCAGCGGCGTACGCCGACCGTTCCGAGAACAGCACGGACACTCCCAGCCGAGTCGGAAGGATGACCGACCACCTCCTCGGCTAGTCCCGACAAGTGGTGACGAGAGGTGTCTGACGAGAGGTGTCTGACGTTGGGGGTCCGACCCCGATCGTCAGGTTTTATCGCTGGCAGCGGGGGCAGAAGTGGGTGGAGCGTTGAGCGCTCACGGTGTGGCGGATCCAGCCGACCCCGCAGGTGATGCACCGCTCCCCTGTTCGGCCGTATACCCGGTGTGCCTCTTGGTACGAGCCACCGCCGCCGAACAGGTCGACGTACTGAGCGTCGCCAAGTGTCGAACCGCCAGCGTCGATGGCCGCCGTGAGCACCGAGTGGATCGACGTGTGGAGCCGCCGCTCGGCATCGAGCGACAGTTCATCGCTCAATCGGTCGGGCCTCAGCCTGGCTGCGTGCAGGATCTCGTCGGCATAGATATTGCCGATGCCCGCAATCGAGTGCTGGTCGAGCAGGAGTGGCTTGATCAGCCGATGGCGACTCCGCAACAAAGACCGCAGCTGACGTAACGACAGCCCATCGGTGATCGGGTCGATACCCATCAGCGCCAGTTCAGGCACTTCCACCGCCACGTTGGTGGGGTCGAACACCACCACCTCCCCGAACGTTCGAGGGTCGACGAACCAGAGTTCCTTCGCGCCAAGGGCAGTGTCATGCTCGGGCGGGTCGAGATGCATCACCACGTGCGTATGAGGTGGGCGCTCGGCGCCAACAGCTGCCACGAGCACTTGGCCGCTCATGCGGAGATGGATCATCACTTCGTCACCGCTGTCAAGTGGGAGCAGCAGGTACTTGCCTCGCCGATTCGCGGCGAGGATGCGTGTGCCGGTGAGCCCATCGACGACCTCGCGGGCCGAGGTGCGACGAACCGTTCGCTCGCGTCCCACTTCCACCCTCGAAACGTGGCGGCCGACGACGAAGCGTTCGAGCCCACGGCGGACCGTTTCGACTTCGGGCAGTTCAGGCATGGGCGCTCTTCAACTCAGGAGTCGTCGAGCACCGCGAGAGCGGCCCCCGCCGCCACCTGCTCTGCCGACTTCTTGGAGCGACCGACTCCGGTGCCGGCCACCTGCTTGCCGAGGAACACCTCGGCGTAGAACGTCTTGTCGTGATCAGGGCCGGTGGAGGTGAGCCGATACTCGGGCGACGGCAACTGGCGCGACGCCGCGAGCTCTTGCAACGCAGACTTCTGATCCAGCCGATGGAGGGTGCTCACCGCGTGCTCGAGCCGAGGTAGGAACAACCGCTCGATCACTTCGAACGTCTTCTCGACGCCCCCGTCGAGATAGATGGCACCGAGCACGGCCTCCATGGCGTCGGACAGAATCGACACCTTTTCGCGCCCGCCAGCGGCGTCTTCTCCCTTGCCGAGCAGGAGATGGTCCCCGATCTGGAGTTCCACCGCCACGCGTGCGAGCGCGTTTGCGTTGACGACGCTCTTGCGCAGATCGGTCAGCGCACCTTCGCCCCGGTCGGCAAAGCGGTGGTACACCAAGTCGGCAACGACCCAGCCGAGGACGGCATCACCCAAGTATTCGAGGCGTTCATTGCTGTTGGTGTCTTCAGACTCAGCCACCCACGAGCGATGACACATGGCGCGCCGGAGAAGTGCGGGGTCAAGGAACACATGACCCAGACGCTCCTCCAGTGCGTCGAGCGACACGTGTCAGCGAGTGCGGTCGAACACGTAGTCGACGGCGTCACGCACCGACTTCAGGTCTTCGAGATCCTCGTCCTCGATGCGAAACCCGACGGTTCGGTCGGAGAGCTCTTCTTCCAGCGACTCGACGAGTTCAATCAACGCCAAGCTGTCGGCCTCGAGATCGTCCGCGAACGACTGACCCTCGCTGATGGTCGACGGGTCGATCTCCAAGATGTCGGCAAGCCGGTCGCGGACGATCTCGAAAATCTCGTCGCGCCCGATCGGGCCCTGGTTCACATGAGTCTCTGCAGGCACGCAAACAGGCTAGTCGTCGCCACTGCTTGCGGTCGTGTCTCAAGTTCCGTCGACCTCCCGCAGCGTCGCAATCGCCTGGCAAATTTCCCGGGCCGGGCGGGCCACCTGTCACAGTTGGGTCCAATGACCTCCCGCTCACCTGCCCACCGCTGTTGTCGCGCGGCCACACTGCTGATCCTCGTATCCACCATAACGGCGGCTTGTTCCGGGTCCGACGACGTCGCTACTGGCAGGACTAGCGCACCCGTCGCCACCGGAGCACCCCTCACCACAGAGGCTGCAGCGACGACCGAAAAACTGTCAACCACAGCGCCACCAGCGACGACGGAGGGGTCGAGCACCACAGACGCTCAGGCAACGGCAGACGCGGCTGCTACGACGATCGCAGAGCTCGTTGAGTTCGAACCCATCGCGCCCGGGACCTACGACGTGGGCGTGCAGACCATCACGATCCTCGACGAGGAACGCCAACGCCCGTTGACGGTCGACGTATGGTTCCCGATCACCGACGCAGCGGGCCTCCCACCCCATCAGTACACGTTTCTCCCTGGCGTGTACTACGAGTCGCCAACGGCGGTGAGCGCCGATGCAACGAACATCGCTCCCGATGGGCCGTACCCGCTGGTCGTCTACTCCCACGGCAGCGGTGGCCTGCGGTACATCGCCTCGGACTACGCCGAAGAAATCGCCAGCCACGGCTACATCGTGGTCGCCCCTGACCACACCGGCAACACCACCGCGGAGCGGATCACCCGAACAGAAGCCGAGTTCGACGTCACCGCTCTGAACCGCCCTCAGGACGTTGCGACCGTGATCGACGAGATGACGAATCCGGACAACACGGACACCTCAGGCTTCGTCGCCAACCTCGACGCCGACCGCATCGCCGTCACCGGACACTCGTTCGGAGGATTCACGGCGTACGCGATGGCCTCGGGATACACCAACGACCTGGGTACCGTCGAAGCGGACCCACGAGTCGATGCAATCATTGCGCTCGCGCCGGCGACCGGAGACGGCTCCGGCCGCCTGCTCAGCGACGATCAGCTCGCTGCCATCACCATTCCGAGCCTGGTGATCGTCGGCACGAACGACCAGACCACCCCGGCGACACCGAACGTAGATCGGCCATGGGAGCTGTCGAACAGCAACCCTCGCTATCGCCTCGATCTGATCGACGCGCAGCACCAGTCGTTCACCAACGTCTGTGATTACCAGAAGGCGGTGCCTCTGCTCCCTGAGGTGCCCGACGTGATCGTGGAAACGATCGACGCATTTGCGCAAGACGGCTGCACGCCGGCCGACATGCCGATCGAGCGGGTCAAGGAGCTCACGGACACGTTCGCCATCACCTTCCTCGACTCGATCTTTCTCGACGGCACGATGATCGACCCGACCATCACGGCGATTCCCGACGACGTGATCTTCCAGGTCAAATAGCTGCCGAACAGATCTCAGTCAAAAGGGCAGCCGAACAGATCTCACCGCTGCCGCGAGCGGCGTGGCACGAATTGCGTAGGTCGGTTCCGTAGGACTTACGGATGCGACCGGCGCCTCGGTCTCCGACAATCGCACCATGACAAGCACGCTGCCTCGTTGGATTCGCTCTTTGCTCGCCATGGCTCTCGCCATCGGTGGCCTTCTGGTTGGCTCAGGAGCACGAGCACCTGTCGCCGATGCAATGGCGACGCCAGCCATAGTACCCGTCATCCCCGGCCGCCTGCTGGACACACGACCCGGCGAACGCACCATCGACGGACAACAAGCCGGCACCGGCCGCATACCCGCCGGCGGCATCACCGAAGTCCAAATCACCGGACGCCACGGCATCCCCGGCGACGCCACCGCCGCCATGCTCAACGTCACCGCCGCCTTCCCCGACGGCCCCGGCTTCCTCACCGTCTACCCCTGCGGCACCCCCCAACCCGCCACCTCCAGCGTCAACTACTCCACCGCCGGCATCGTCGTCCCCAACGCCGTCCTCTCCAAAATCGGCACCAACGGCAAGGTCTGCATCTACACCCTCACCGCCACCGACATCATCACCGACATCACCGCCTACGTCCCGGGCCCGAGTGGACCTGCTGACCCCGGCAATCCCGGCAACCCCGGGAACCCCGGCAATCCCGGCAACCCCGGCAACCCAGATGACCCGGGTGACCTTGGCGGCTCGTCTGCGGCGACGCTCATCAACGCCGACTTCGCCGAGCAGCAGGTGACCATCGACGACAACGGCATCGCTCACATGGTGTTCGTCGACGGCTACGGCGAACGCGCCTCGTACGCCCGATGCGTCTCCAACTGCTCGGACATCGACTCTTGGACGTCGGTCGAGCTCCTCACCATCGACTCCTGGTACACGTCGTCGGCCGGCGCGGCCGGTATCGGGGTCGACGCCACAGGGCGGCTGCATGTCCTCTTCGACGGTTGGTCGTACGACGACCAGGGCTTCCAGATGCGATACGCCACCTGCTCCAACAATTGCACCAATGTGGGCAGCTGGACGTTCACCGATCTGGACCAGCTCGATTTCGCGACCCCAGCGGACACCATTCGTGCGCTGATGGTGGAGCCCGATGGGCACCTGTCGTTCGTCGCCGCCGGCTTCAACGACAACGTCGACTGGACGGTGAAGTACTTCGAGTGCATCGCGTCGTGCAGCTCCATGTCGAACTGGTCGGTGTCGGACGCCTTTGTGGGATACCCCGTGATGGCACAGGTCGACTCGGCCGGGGTGACGCACCTGACGTATCAGCCTTCGGCGCTCGACCGAGATCAACTGGGGTACGCGCGATGCGTCTCGGCCTGCTCGAACTCGGCCAACTGGCAGGTTTCGCCACTTGTCTTCGAAGTCTTCGCTGGGTCCAGTTTGGGCGTGACCGACAGCGGACGAGTGTTCATTGGCTACCTCCAGTCCGAGCTCGGCGATGGTGGCGACCGGCGCTACTTGGTGAACTCTTGCGCAGGCGCCGACTGCATCGATCTCAACTCCTGGTCGACCTTTGCCATTGGTGACGACTGGGAGGGTCTGGACGGCGCTTGGCTCGAAACCTCCGGCGAAGAGGTGTTGCTACTCACCAGCGCAGCCGAAGAGTTGCGCGGCCGCTGGTGTGAGTCGACCTGCCATCTACCCGCGTCGTTCGGTGCAACGGCGGTCATCGACTCGAACGTTGCAGTGGGTGCCGTTGTCAACCCGCTGCTCCACGCAGAGACCGACCTGTGCGCTTCGGCCGAGCCGAACTGGTGGACGCAGTTTCCCGTCGTCGAAATGACCGAGGATCAGCTACTGGTCGTTCATCGGCCGTTCGCCACGTACACCTGCTCTCCGGACACCACCGTCTATTCGCTGGCTTCGCTCGGACGGGTCATCGCCAACTTCTGAGGCGACGTCATGCAACGTGTCGCCGACTTCAGTCAGTTCGACCGAACGTCGACTCCGGTTTCGGCCAACTTGGCAGCAACCTCGCGACGGGACGAGACCCCGATCTTGCGGAGGATGGACGAGACGTGGGAGCCGACCGTGCGAACACCGATGAACAGGTCGGCCGCGATCTCAGGGTCGGTCTTGTGTTCGACGAGCAGCCGGGTGACCTCGGCCTCACGGACGGACAGACCGAGTTCGAGCAACGGATCCGCCGCAGGTTCCGCAGGCCGGGTGGCGTCGGCATGAGCCGTCGCCACCCGCTCGAGTTCGCTGATCAGGGCAGCGAGTGTCTCGGTGATCGACGCCTCGGCGGTCAAGGGTTCCGGCTCAGGGGGCAGTTCCAGAGCAACGACCAACGCATCGAGGTCTTGACTCGGCGTAGTGCCCGTCGTCGCCCGGATAGCTCGCGTCGATACAAGGCACCGACGGGCGATGTCGTTCTCTTCCACAGCGCCGCAGAGCCGAGCAAGTTCCTCTGCGAACTCGGTGGCCTCCAGCGGGTTGCCCAGACTGATTGTGCGCTTCATCCCGTCGAGGTGATGTCGGATCGCCTCACCCAACCGACCGTCGCGCTCGGCGAGCAGTGCCCGATGGTGGGCAATGATCGCGTGTGCCAGCAACATGCCCACCTCGTCGACGAGCGGCGTGGCCTGGTCGAGATCTTCGATGGCAGCATCACACTGCCCGGCGGCGATGCGGGCTTCTGCGCGGTTGAGCAACGCGGTGAGCGTGAGCGTCCGGTCGCCGATCTCACCTGCGAGCGCAAGGCCCTTCGTGTATGCGGAGAGGGCCGCAGGAAGGTCACCGCTCCACATGTTGGCGATACCGATGTTGCCGACTACGGCAGCTTGCGACCGAAGATCACCGAGCAGTTCGACCCGTTCGAGCGCCTGCTGCCACATGGCTGCGGCCTGCACTGGGTCGCCACGCTTGTACGCGATGGCGCCCAGGCCGTTCAGGGCACTCGCCTCGTAGCGCGTGCTCTCGGAGCTTCGAAAGTGGGCCAACGCTTGATGGTGCAATGCCTCCGCTCGATCCAGTTGGCCGAGCTCGCGCAAGACCACCGCCAGGCTGTTCCGTGCGTCGGCGAGCGCGTGCTCGTCACCGATTGCAGTCCATGTGTCGAGCGCTCGTTCGTACAGTTCGACCGCGGACGCAAGATCGAACATTGCTATTGCGAGCTCGCCGCCGGCGGTCAGCGCGCGCGCCGTCGGCGTACCGCTGCCAGGGCCGATATCGAGCGCTGCCCGCAAGGCGACAAGCCCTTCGCGCGCCCGTCCTCGACTGATCCAGTATCGCCAGAGATCGGCGGCCATTGCCATGGCTCGTTCGGCCGCTCCGTTGGCGAGCAACCAACCGAGCGAATTGCGAATGGCGACCAGCTCGTGGTCGAGCGCTGGGAAGATTTGCGCCTCGCTTGCTGGCTCATCGGCGGCCCCCGCGACCAGCTGCTCGCACCACTCCGCCAAAGAGTCTCTCGCCGCATCCGTCCGGTCGGCTTCGATCAGCCGGTCGTATGCGAATGCTCGCAACGTCTCGAGCATGGAAAACCGAGTAGCACCGCTGCCCCTCTCGACGACGCGCACGAAGGCGTACTCGTCCAGCGTCTGCAGCGTGTCCAGCATCGCTATCGGGTCGCATGCAGCCACTGCGGCAGCACCCGCCAGGCTGAACGTCTCGGGAAACACGCTCAAGACCCGGAGGCGGCGCCGGTCCTCTGGCCCGAGCGCCTGGTACGACCAGTCGATCGTGGCCGCGAGCAACTGCTCGCCATCGGTGGCTCGCAGTAAGTCGAAGCGCCGGCCGAGCAACTCGATCAGCTCATGGGGCGAGACCAGATGAAGCCGAGCCGCCGCCAGTTGCAGCGCGAGTGGTATCCCATCGAGGCGGCGACACAATTCCCCGACCGCTGGGGCGTCCGACCGTTCCAGGGAGAAACCCGGGTCACGTTGTTGCACGGCTTGCACCAGCAACGACACAGCGTCGCTCTCCATCACGCCCTCATAGCCGTTGCCAACGGGCGTTCCGAGCGGGCCTATGGGCACGGACAGTTCGGTGGCCAGACCGAGCGGACGACGTGACGTGGAGATCACCGTGAGGTCGGCATGGGTGGAGACGAGATGATCGACGAGATCCGGCAGTTCGTCGATCTGCTCGCAGTTGTCGAGGATCAACACGAACGATCTGTCGCGGAGCTCTCGTTCCACCGCTTCCAATGGATCGACGTCCGCCACGTCCGGCTGTGTCCAGTCGGACGCAGACACGATCGTGCTGGCAACCTGGTCAGCGGTGGCAACACCACCGAGTGGGACGAACAGAACCGACGCAGGTTCTGGAAGTTGCGCCTCCCAGAGACGCCGACCGACCTCCTGCGCCACTCGTGTCTTGCCGATCCCTCCGAGGCCGGTGATGGTGATGACCCGGTGAAGCCCGTGATCGACTGCGGCGAGGACACGCTCGATTTCGGAGCGACGACCGATGATCGACGCCCGCTGAGTGAGGGCAGACGGGGGCAGCGTCTCCGCCGTCACCAGCCGGAGCGATCGCTCCGCCAGAGGTTCGCGCTGCACATCTGTCACCGATCGGCCACCTCCCAACGCCTCACACGTCGCACTATAGAACCTGCTGTGGCGCCGAGGCTGTGGGCGCTGCCACGGGTCAGTGCCGGGAACTCAGGAACGTCGCCGAGGTCACCACGTCTTACTGATGCCTGTCGTCACGGCTGTGTGAACTCG
The DNA here is from genome assembly GCA_038203385.1 of Acidimicrobiales bacterium. Classification (GTDB taxonomy): domain Bacteria; phylum Actinomycetota; class Acidimicrobiia; order Acidimicrobiales; family Ilumatobacteraceae; genus Ilumatobacter. Next base: position 23,086 of record JBBREA010000024.1, read on the forward strand.
ACGCGGTTGCCGTCGGGGTCTGACACGAAGGTCTGACGAATTGGCCGGTCGGGTACCACCCGTGGTTCCGGCACGTCCATGCCGACCGCTCGCAATGCCGAGACCGTGGCGACGATGTCGTCGACCTCGAACGCAATGTGTTGGCCCTGATCGGGTGGGACCGTTGCTTCGATGAGGTGTAGCTGCCGGCCGCCGCCAGCGTCGAGCCATGCTCCACCGAAGCCGAAATCGGGCCGATCGAGAACCGTCATACCAAGCACATCGCGATAGAAACCCAGTGCCGTCTCGGTGTGGGACACGTTGATCGACACGTGATGGATCCCGGTGAAGAGCATGTGCCCACCGTAGCCGGGTGTGCTGTGGGGAGAGGCCCGAAGTGCAAGCGGGGAGATACAAGCAGCCGACCCAGCGTGCGGTGCCAGTCAGCGGGGTCAGTCAGCGGTGTCGTCGGCCGGGCGGATGGCCTTGGCGATTTCTCCGACGACGTCGGCTTCCACCATTTCGCGAGCGGCATTGATGCCGTTGATGATCGCCCGTTCGCTCGACGAACCGTGACCGATCATGCAAACGCCATCGACTCCGAGCAACATTGCGCCACCGTAGGTTTCCGGGTCGAGCGTTTCGTACAGGGGCAGGAGGGCGGGCATGAGCTGATCGGCCAGCGCCTGGTACTCCGGCGTGGAGCTGAACGCGGTGAAGAGCGCACGAATGATGCCCTTCATGGTGCCCTCCATGGTCTTGAGAACCACATTGCCGGTGAATCCGTCGGCCACGACCACGTCGGCCGTGTCGGCCATCATGTCGCGACCCTCGACGTTTCCGACGAAGTTCAGATGACCGGCGGCTGCCGCAGCGACGAGCAACGGGTACGCCTCCTTGCGGAGCGAGTCACCCTTGCCCGGTTCTTCACCAATGGAGAGCAAACCGACTTTGGGCGATGCCAGGCCGAAGCGGTGGCGTGCGAACACCGAACCCATCAGGCCGAACTGCACCAGCCACTCGGCCTGCACCTCGGCATTGGCGCCAGCGTCGAGAAGCACGGTCGGTTGCCCACCGGGCACGGGAATGATCGTTGCGATCGCCGGCCGGTTGACGCCACGAATGCGGCCCATGCGCAGCAACGCCGAGGCCATTGTTGCGCCGGTGTTGCCCGCAGAGATCATCGCCGAGGCTTCGCCGTCGCGCACCAGCTCGGCAGCGCGGACGAGCGTCGAGTCTTTCTTGCGGCGCACGGCTCGACCGCCATCTTCGTCCATCTCGATGACTTCGGACGCAACGACCAGCGGAATACCGCCCAGGTCGAAACGGTCACCTAGATCGGCGGGTCCGACGAAGACAACCGGTGTGCCGGCAGCGGCGGCGACCTTCGCCCCGGCGACAATGGCGCCAGGAGCGTTGTCGCCGCCCATTGCGTCAACCGCAATGGGCAACATGGTCAGAACAGAACTCTCGAAGAAATCGGCGTCAGCCGACGTCGATGACGACGCGGTTCTTGTACCACCCACACGATGGGCACACTGTGTGCGGCGTCTTCGCATTGCCGCAACGTGGGCAGGTGCTACGCGAGGGAACGCTCAGCTTCCAGGCGCCAGCGCGGTGGCTGCGGGACTTTGATTTGGACTTCTTCTTCTTGGGAACGGCCACGACGGGACTCCAGCGATCGAATGCGAAAGGGCTGAGACAGACTATCGGCGACAGACGTGAGAACGACCGTCTATGTCAGGTCTGTTCGTCAAGCCGCAGGCCTTCCAATGCAGCCCAACGGAGGTCACCAACGATGTTGTCGCAGGAACACGGCGACTCGTTGCGATCGGCCCCGCATTCGGGGCAGATGCCAGCACAGTCCGGCCGGCACAGCGGGCCCACCGGTAGCTCGAGCAGCACATACTCGCGAACGATAGGCGCCAACTCGATGAGGTCGCCCACGATCTGGTTGGCCTCGTCGTTGGTGAGGTTGTACTGGAACAACTCGTCGACGACACTCTCAGCCACACCGGCAACGTCGACCAAGCAACGCCGACACACGGTGGCCCAAGGCGTTCGAACCAGCCCGTGGACGACCACACCGTCCACCGACGACACGGCGGTGAGCACCACGTCGACATCGCCAGAGATGCGTTCGTCTTCCACCTCGAGCGGTTCGACCGGAAGCGTGGCAGCGATTTCGCGCGACGTTCCGGGTTGGCGCAGGATTTCCACGGCGTTGAGCCGCAGCATGGCGAGCGGGTTCGACGGCATGACCGGAACCCTACCTATACCGGCTCAGAGATCTCGGCTAGCGATCTTGATCGAAGAAGCCCTTGACCAGGTCGCTCTCGTCGTCCACATCGGTCAACTGCAAATGACTCGGGCTATCGCCGATCGACAGTTTCTGACGACCAGTTGCGACAGTTTTTCCAAGCTTGTCGAGCAGAATCTCGAAACTCGCCAGCCGCTGATCGAGGAAGTCTTCGGTTTCCAACTTCAGACGACGCGAGTCGTTGTCGGCAGTGTCGACGACCAGGCGGGCACGGGCTTCAGCAGCACGAACGACCTCGGTACGTTGCACCATTCGCTCGGCCTGCACGCGGGCGGCTTCGAGCATTTCGTTGGCTTCGCGCTTTGTCTTGGCGACGAAGTCCTGGCGCTCTTTCAGCATCCATCTGGCCTGGCGCAACTCTTCGGGCAGGCGAGCGAGGGCTTCGTCGAGCAACTCGATGATCTCATCACGATCGATGCGGGGCGACGATGACAACGGCATGGTGGGAGCGTCGGCGATGATGTCGATGGCACGTCTCAACAAGGTCTCGGCATCGCCGACGTAGCCCTGCTCCTGGCCCGGCTCGGGATACTCGTCATCGATTTCGTCGTACGGGTCACCGTCGTACCGGTCGTCGTAACTCATGGCGTGTCGAATCTACCGGCCAGCGCGGCCGCAACGGGAGTACTGACCAGGTGATCGATGGCGCCACCCTGCGATGCGATCTCACGAATGAACCGACTGGAGATGAAACCGTACGCCGGCCGACATGGCACGAACACCGTACGGATTCCTGTGACCGAGTGATTCATATGCGCCATTTGCTGCTCGATCTCGTAGTCGTCGGGTGTGCGCAGGCCCTTGACGATGAAGTCGGCGTGGGCTGACTCGGCGGCCTGCACGGCGAGCCCGGTGTATTTGTGGACGGTGACGCCTGCCCGATCGGCCAGGCTGTCGCGTGCGAGCTCGACACGCTCGTCGGGGGAGAACACGCCCGACGGTTTGGTGAAGTTGTACATCACGCCCACGACGACATCGCCGAACAGCTCGAGCGCCTGGTCGACCACGTCGATGTGCCCCAGATGAATTGGGTCGAAACTGCCTGGGATGAGAACGCGTCGCGTGCCAGTGCTCATGAGCGCATCAAACTACTTCGAGGAACGTCACCCACGTGCGGCCGTAGCGGCGCGCCCGCACCGAACGCCACCCGTCCGGAGCTTCGATCTCACGCTCCGCTTCGGCGACGACGAACGGCGCCTTGATGGCACTGAGCAACTCTGGCCACGAATCGAATCGGTACGGCGGATCGGCGAGCACGATGTCGACGTCGAGACCACGCACGAGCACTTGTGCATCACCTGCTACCGCTTTCGAGCGATCGACCAGGGAAAGGTGCTCGAGGTTGGCGCGCAGTACCCGAAGAACACTGCGGTCGCGCTCGATGAAGGTGCAATGCGTGGCGCCTCGCGACAGCGCTTCGATTCCCAACGCTCCAGACCCTGCGTACAGATCCGCCACTGTCGCTCCGTCGACCAGATTGAGGCTGCCGAGGGCGTTGAAGACCGCCTCGCGCACCTTGTCGGTCGTGGGTCGAACCTCGGTGCCCTCGGGCGCCTCGATCCTGCGACCCCGAAGTTCTCCCGCCACGACTCTCATCGTCGTCAGGCTAACGAGGAAGCTCGGGCATACTGATTTGGTGTTCGAGCCGTATCCGCAGATCACCTGCATCGATTGCGGTGGTCGCGCCTTTCTGCTCACCCCGCCTCGCGAAGACGGTTGGTGGGAAGCCGGTGACGTCCTCGCGTATCGTTGCGAAGACTGTCTCGATCGCTGGGATCTCGTGCTGGAAGACGACGACTTCGATCGCGACATCCACGGCGATACCGGCCGAAGTGAGTGATGCGACCGTGCGAGATTCGACCGAGCGAAACGTGACCGTGCCGGAGACGACCGTGAGTCACGCCTCGTTTGGCGACCTCACCGTCAACGAGTTGTATGCGATCCTGCGGCTGCGCAGCGAGGTGTTCGTGGTGGAGCAGTCGTGCGTCTACCTCGACCCCGACGGCCGCGACACCGAGCCCGACACGCGCCACTGGTGGGTCGAACGCGACGGCGCACCGGTGGCATACCTCCGCGTGCTCGAGGACGCTACGGCGCGGCGAATCGGACGCGTAGCCACGCACATGGCGGCTCGCAACAGTGGGCTGGCCGCCCAACTGCTCCAGACCGTCCTCGGCCATACAAGTGGCCCATGGGTACTCGACTCGCAGTCGCACCTCACTGGGTGGTACGAGCGCTTCGGATTTGCAGTGGCGGGAGACGAGTTCATCGAAGACGGCATCCCCCACGTACCGATGCACCGCGCCGTGCCATCGACCGGTAGCTAGCGGCCCGACTCCATTCGGATCTGCTTCTTCGTTGCTGTCCAGCTGCAGATCTGGCAGCCGAGAAGGTCGTGACGTAGCGCAGGGCAGAAGTCGCGGCCGAAGAAGATGATCTGCAGGTGCCGCCGATTCCAGGTCTCGACGGGGAACACCTTCTTGAGGTCGCGCTCCACCTGGTCGACGTTCTTGCCGTCGGACAAGCCCCATCGCACCGCGAGTCGATGGATGTGCGTATCCACAGGAAACGCTGGCACACCGTAGGCCTGCGCCATCACGACACTTGCTGTCTTGTGGCCGACGCCGGCCAACGACTCGAGAAACTTCCAATCGGGATAGATCTCACCACCGGCATCGAGGATCTGGTTGGCGGCGGTCCACAAGTTCCTCGCTTTCGTGGGCGCCAACCCGACCTCGCGGATGTACCCCAAGATCGTGTCCGGGTCGAGCGACGCCAACTTCTCGGGCGTGCCAGCGACGGCGAACAACGCGGGCGTGACCTGGTTGACCTTCTTGTCCGTGGTCTGTGCAGAGAGTGCCACCGCCACCAGCAGGGTGTACGGATCGGTGTGGTCGAGAGGAATCGGCGGCTGCGGATAGAGCTCGTCGAGGATCACCCCGATGCGGTCTGCCTTCTCCTTGCGATTCACACCTGCTCCTGGTTCACCGGGCTGACGCTACCGGTGCCGACCCACCGCCCCGGGTGGAAACCAGACATCGAGCTCATGTCACAGCGTGACCAGCGCGCTCCCAGCGGGCGCGTAGTGTTCCGTATAGCCGTTATCCGCGTCATCAGGAGGTCAGCAATGAGTGTGATACCCACGTCGATGCAGCGAACGAGATGGGCCGCCATTGGAGCCGCGATTGCGATCTCGCTTGGTGCAGGCGGAATCGGTTACGTCGGCGCCACCGTGAGCAGTGGCGAACGCCGCGTCTTCGTGCCGATCGTGCCGTGCCGCATACTCGACACGAGAGCCGAGTTCCAGGTCGGACCTCGGGCGACGCCGCTCGGTGCGAACGAGACCTACGCGGTTGCTTCCCTCGGCAGTGTTGGCAACTGCGAGTTGCCGACAGATGCGCTAGGGCTCGCGCTCAACGTCACCGCAACCGACGCCACCGCACCAACCTTTCTCACCATCTGGGCTGCCGGTGCGGCGCAGCCCACTGCCTCACATCTCAATCCGCTTCCCGGTGAGGGACCAACACCGAACGCCGTCACCACCGACCTTGGTACTGGCGGGGCCTTCACCATCTACAACCTGCAGGGATCGGTCAATGTGCTCGCCGACGTGGTCGGCTATTACGCGGACCACACCCACGACGATCGTTACCCACTCATCGGCGGCGTGTACACGAAAGCCGAAGTCGACACGCTCCTCGCCGACAAGCCCTTCCTCCCATTGCAGCCGCACCTGCTCGACTTCGTCCCCGTACCGGCTAACTCGTGGACCTTCAACGACGGCTGGCGGCACAGCGCCGGGTCTGTCCAATGCCTGCTCCTTCCCATCGTCGATCCACCTGCCGACTCGCGCATCAACAGGATCAACCTCGTCTATTCGGCGACTGCCCCTGCGGAACTCAGCGTGTCCGTCCAAAGCCTCCGCAGAACGGCTGGTATCGGCGCACCCAACATCATCGTGAGCATGGTGAACGATGCGGTTCCATTAGCTGCAGGTATCACGACCCGCTCGATCGAAATCCCACACGACATCGCCGAGGTGCCCGTCGATGCTGACGCCGGGTCGATTCCGGGGCCCGGGTATGACACCGTTGCCCAGTTTTGCACCAGCGACGCGCTTCGCATCGTGTCGGCCTCACTTGACTACAGAGGTATCGGGCTCGGTCTCTAGCTCGGCTTCCAACACGTTGCCTCTTCGTAGCGTCCACCGCCACACGAGAATCGCCGCCCAGCCGATGGGAATGAGCAGGATCCAGGTCAACGCCCGGTAGAGCAACACGCCCGCCGTCACTGCGTTCACCGTGCCGCTGCCAGACACCTGGATGACCAGCGACACGAAAGCAAGTTCGCTCAGCCCTGCGTCCCCGGGCATCGTCGGAATGACGGTGATGCCGCGCACAATCCCGAACACGCAGAACAACGCGAGGGTTGACACCGCACTTCCAGGAACTCCCACAGCTCGAATGCACATGACGAACAACCCCGCCTGGATCACCGTGACGGCGACCGACCCGATCAGGATTTGCTTCCATGCCCGCCGCACCAAGCTGATCGTGCGCCTGCGTTGTGCGAGCAGCCCTCGGGCGACCTTGCCCCGCTGAGCCACTGGTCGTTGACGCACTCGGGCCCACAGTCGCTCCAACCGGTCGCCCAGCGAGATGGTTCGCTCAGTCGTACCGAAGAAGTAGGCGAGCACGATGAACAGCGCCGCCGATATCACTGCGGCTGACATCACGATCGACGTGATGTTGCCAAAGTCGAAGTCGCCGATGGCGATGCCCACCGCTGCGAACCCGGGCAGAACCAATTTCGTACCGATGTTGGTGACGGTTGCTCCAGCGGAAGCGGTGGCCGCATCGGCGGTGGGTTGCCCCCAGGACCGGAACATCTTGTAGCGAAGCGGTATGTCGGACGGGCCGGGGATGACACTCGCTACGGCATTGGATCCCAGCCAGGCAAGGCCACCATGGAACACCGACAAGCCCGGAACGAACGCCGCCGACAGGTACGCCTGAGCGACGAGCAGCACCACCAACACACCGAGCAGCGACAACACGTCGGTGACCGTCAGACTGCCGACCGCTGTGAGAACCGCAGAGAGTTTGAAACCTTTGAACACCCGTGCCAGCACAAAGCCCGTCAGCGCAAACCCTGCCAACAACAACATCCCACGCACAGCGATCTTGCGACCATTCACATTGCGGACGCTACAGCGCGGCGCGGCGCCGTCTCGGCTCAGCTCTTGGCCAGGAATCCTTCGTCTTCTTCGGTGAGGAGCAGGGCGAGTTCGTCGGCGAGCACCTGATGACGTGCCATTTCCGGGTCTGCGTCGGCGATTTCGAACGCGGTGTCGCGGGCCAGCTTGACGAGCTCTCGATCGCGACGGAGAGACGCCAACTTCAGATCGCTGCGTCCCTTTTGCGCAGTATTCATCAGTGTGCCCTCGCCACGCAGATCGAGGTCCACTTCGGCCAATTCGAATCCATCGGTTGATGCAACCAGTGCTTCGACCCGCGGGTTTCCGATCACCTTGCCGTCTTCATCCGACTGCTCTTGCGTGACGAGCCAACAGGTCGACTCGTGGGCCCCGCGTCCCACCCGACCGCGCAGCTGATGCAGCTGGGCGATCCCAAACCGATCGGCGTCGAGGATCACCATGATCGTGGCGTTCGGCACGTCGACGCCCACCTCGATCACCGTGGTGGCCACGAGCACATCGAGCGTGCCAGCCCGAAACGCATCCATCGTGGCGTGTTTCTCGGATGCAGACAGCCGGCCGTGCAACAGACCCACGCGCAGCCCGTTCAGCTCGTCGTGTTGCAACCGCTCGAATGTCTCTTCGGCTGACGCCACCTCCAGTTTTTCGCTCTCGTCGATCAGTGGGCAGACCACGTATGCCTGCCGACCTTCTGCCACCTCGCCGCGGACGTCATTCCACACTTCGACTTCCAGTAGCCCACCTGCCGCCCACTTGGTGACGATGGGCGTACGACCTGGTGGCAGTTCGTCGAGCACGCTCACGTCGAGGTCGCCGTACACCGTCATCGCCGCGGTTCGTGGGATCGGCGTAGCGGTCATGACCAACAGGTCGGGCACGTGACCCGACGACTTCTCCCGCAGAGCAGCTCGCTGTTGCACGCCAAACCGGTGCTGCTCGTCCACCACCACAGCCCCGAGCGAATGGAACGAGACGCCCTCCTGAATGAGCGCATGGGTACCGATGGCGATGTCGACCGTGCCGTTCGCCAGCCCGGTCAGCACCTCTTTGCGTTCCGATCCGGTGACTCGATTGGTGAGGAGTTCGACCCGGAGCGGCCGGTCACCGAACAAATTGCCTGGGTCGGGCACTTTGAGGTCGCCGAGCATCACCCTGATGCTGGCCGCATGTTGCTCGGCCAACACTTCAGTTGGCGCCATGAGCGCGCCCTGATGCCCTCCTTGCACCGCCGTGAGCAACGTGGCTACCGCTACGACCGTCTTGCCGGACCCGACGTCACCCTGCAGCAAGCGATGCATCGGTTGACCGCCGGCAAGGTCACTCTCGATCTCGCCGATGACGCGAGTTTGTGCACCGGTG
>JBBREA010000025.1:0-31859 GCA_038203385.1 Acidimicrobiales bacterium
TAGGTTCGATGGGGTGCTGCGCACATTTGTGACCCACAACCCCGAGGATCTCGGGGCCTACTTCGGTCGGGCGCTCCCCGAGCTGCGTCGGGTCGCCGACGTCGTGGTGAACCCTCTCGACCGCGACCTCACGACCGACGAACTCATCGAACATTCGGCCGGATGCCAGGTCGTGATCGCCCATCGTGCGACACCGGGCGAGGCGGCGCTGTTCGACCGGAACCGCGACGTGGTTGCGTTTCTTCGTACTGCGTTCGACATCTCCACGGTCGACGTGGAGGCGGCCTCACGAAACGGTGTGCTCGTTGCGCATGCCGACAAGAGCTTCGTGCCGTCCACCGCCGAGATCGCGTTGGCGCTGATGCTCGACCTTGCCCGGAACGTCAGCGAGTCCACGATCGACTACCGCCGCGGCGGCCAACCGCCGCAGCGAGCCGGGTTCCAACTACGGGGCAAGGTCGCCGGGCTGATCGGCTGCGGCGCCATCGGCACGTACTTAAGTGACGCGCTCGTCGCACTGGGAGTGCAGGTGCTCGTCGCCGACCCGTATACACAGCTGGATGTTGTTGGCGTCCGTCAAGTGGAGCTGGCCGAACTGCTGGCCGAGTCTGATTTCGTTCTGCCGCTGGCCGCGTCGACCGCCGAGACCGAGAACCTGATCGACGCCGACGCACTCGCCCGGATGAAGCCGGGGGCCATGCTCGTCAACGTGTCGCGAGGCGAGCTGCTCGACGAGCACGCCGTGGCCGCCGCGCTCGACTCTGGCCGACTGGGCGGCTTGGCGATGGACGTCGGACGAGCCCCCGACCAGCGCCCGTCGCCCGAACTCGCCGCCCGGCCGGGTGTGGTGGCCACACCACACCTCGGCGGCCTGACCTCCGAAAACGCCGACGCCCAGGCGATGAGCAGCGTCGAACAGGTGCGCGCGATCGTGGCCCACGAACTGCCGCCGCGAGCGGTCAACGCCGACGACGCGAGCCGTCTGCGAGCCTGGTGGGTCACGTGACGGTGGGAGACGTGACACTTCGCGGCGTGTGTGATTCGCACGTGCACATGTACGACCAGCGGTACCCGATCAGTCCCACGACAGTGTTGACACCACCGGATGCCTCGCTCGTCGAGTACCGGGCCGTCCAGGATGCGCTCGGCCTCGACCGCGTCGTATTCGTGCAACCGACCACCTACGGGCTCGACAACCGCTGTCAACTGGAGGCCGTGGCCGCGCTCGGCGACGCCGCCCGGGCGGTGGTCGTGGTAGACGACACCACGACCGACGACGAGCTCGCCAAGTTGACGTCGCAGGGCGGGCGCGGCGCCCGCTTCCACATGTTGCCCGGCGGGGCGGTGCCGTGGGAGATGATGCAGACCGTCGCCGACCTGATCGCACCACACGGGTGGCACATCCAACTCCAGCTGAACGGCCGTGAGCTGGCCGAGCGGCTCGACGCACTCCTTGCGCTGCCTACTCCGATCGTCGTCGACCACGTCGGGCGCTTCATGCCACCGGTGGAACCCCACGACCCGGCGTTCGGCGCGCTGCTCACGTTGCTCGACACCGGACGATGCTGGGTGAAGTTGTCGGCACCGTACGAGTCGACCAGCCAATCGACCCACGAGGGCGCACCCAACTACCCCACCGTCGCCACGCTCGCCCATCGCCTCGTCGAACATGCGCCCGAACGGATGCTGTGGGCAACGAACTGGCCTCATCCCGGCCAGGTCGACCCGCCGACGCTCACTCAACTCGCCGACCTGCGCGATGCGTGGTTGCCGACCGACGCCCTGCGCCGCCAGGTTCTCGTCGCCAACCCGGCCGAGGTCTACGGTTTCTATCGCCATCCCGACACACCCCATTGCAACGCCCCCCATCCCGACAACGAGGAGACCACATGACCGTCGAGAACTACGCCAGCTACCCGTCGCTCGTCGATCGCACCGTATTCGTCACGGGCGGAGCCGACGGCATCGGCAGCGCCGTCGTGGCGAACTTCGCCCGCCAAGGCAGCAAGGTCGCGTTCGTCGACGTCAACGCCGAGTACGCCAGACGCACCATCGAGCGGTGCGTCGAGGACGGCGCCGCCCACACGCCGATCTTCTACGAGGTCGACCTCCGTGACATTGCCGCGCTCCAGGCTGCCTGCGTACGGGCGATCAACGACCTCGGCGGTGTGACGGTGCTGGTCAACAACGCCGCCAACGACGAGCGCCACACGTGGGAGGACATGACGGTCGACTACTGGAACGACCGGCTGAACGTGAACCTGCGCCACTACTTCTTTGCGATCCAGGCACTCGCCCCGCAAATGCTCGCCGCCGAGTTGGGATCGATCGTGAACATCGGGTCGAGCAGCTACATGATGCAGGAGGACTTCTTCCCCGGGTATGCGATCGCCAAGTCGGGTGTGGAGGGCATCACCCGCACGATGGCGCGCACGTTTGGTCCGAAGAACGTGCGGGTCAACACCGTGCTACCCGGTTGGGTGCCCACCGAGCGGCAACTCACCAAGTGGTGGTCGCCTGAAGGTGAGGAGGGCACGCTGAACGATCAGGCGATCAAGAGGCGGATACTGCCCGACGAGTTCGTGCAGATGATCCTCTTCCTCGCCGCCGACGACAGCGGCGGCTGCACCGCCCAGCAGTTCATGGTCGACGGCGGCCGCTTCTGAACGAACGGTTAACTGGAAGCAAATTTGGGTAGCTGGGCTCTCATGAGCAACACGTCTGACGATGCGAAGGAAAACGAGGTCGACGAGGAGGAGCGGGAGCGATATCGCGAGCTGCTGGAGGAGCTGCGTACCATCCTCCCTGGCGCACAGGTGCTGTTGGCGTTCTTGCTCACCGTCCCTTTCTCAGCAGGCTTCGCAGAGGTCGACCAAACCGGCAAGATGGTGTACTTGGTGGCTCTCGCGTCTGTCGCGGCGGCCACCGTTCTGTTTTTCGCACCTGCCGCCCACCACCGGGTCGCCGACGATGTCGAACGTTCGGTGCGGGTGCGATACGGCGTGCGAACACAGCTGTTCGGGCTCGCTCTCGTGGCGGTGGGGGTCGCCGCTGGTCTGCTTCTCGTCGTTCGATTTCTCTACGACTGGCGAGCAGCGGTAGTGATCTCAGGCTCGATCTCGGCACTGGTGATTCTGCTGTGGGTGGTGCGTCCGCTCATCGACCAGCACCGTTCTCAGTGATCAGGCCTGTCGAACCTGCAACCACAAAACAGACAGTGATGCCGGAGAAGCTTGCGGAATGCGAAACTTGGCGGAACGGGTGTGGAGCAACATTTCCGTGCCGTTTTCAGCGGCCGCTGGGTCGCTTTCACTTGGGTCGCTTTCACCTGGGTCGCTTTCACCTGGGTCGCTTTCACTGGGCGCGTGCGTTCGTTCATCATACCGGCTCCGCCTCAGAAATGAAGGGAGATATCGGTGACCAGAACTACGAGATTCCCGCCGACGTCGACCTCGCGGTCTACGACATGGTGTACCTCTGGTGTGTCCGATTCAGCGTGAGCTTCGCCCACGCCGATCTGGTACCGGCGTAACGGCGCCCGGCCACACCTGCTACGGGGCGGGGCGGTGCAGCACTGCCCATGTAGGACGCACGTCGATCGCCGGGTCTGGTGAGATCTCGCCACCAACCGCCATCTCGAGGTGCCGAAGTGTGGCGATGCCGTCGACGATGAGGCTGTAGCCGCCGGAACTCGAGTGCGCTGGGAAGACGATCGAGACGTTCGGCCTTGCCTCGACGTTCGCCGCTGCCGTGCGGCCGGCACTCCGAAACCTCATTGCTGCATCGCCAGCAATCGAGTCGTCGCCTCGGAACACTTGTGGTGTGAGACAGACGAAGCGGGTTCTGCCGTCCTCGCTGATAGTGGCGAGGAAGCCTGCGCCCCACACCGGTAGTTCCGCAAACAGTTGGTCGATCGGAACCTTGATGCTCATTCGCTACCACCCATGTGCTGACCGTAGTGCAGTCGCTGCGACTCTAATCCCGATTGAGTTTGTCGGGATTCCCTAAGGGGCCCGATACCATCACGCCGACCGGACGCAGAACATTTCACTCCAAGGAGCAACCCTCATGGCCATCCGCCTCGGCGACACCGCCCCAGACTTCACCGCCCAGACCACGCAAGGCGAGATCAGCTTCCACGAATGGCTCGGCGACTCGTGGGGCGTGCTCTTCAGCCACCCGAAAGATTTCACCCCGGTGTGCACCACCGAGTTGGGGTACGTGGCGTCCATCAAGCCCGAGTTCGACAAGCGCAACGTGAAGGTCATCGGCTTGTCGGTCGACCCGGTCGAGAGCCATGTCGAGTGGGAAAAAGACATCGAAGAGACGCAGGGTACCGCAGTGAATTTTCCGATGATCGGCGACCCCGACCGCACCGTCGCCAACCTGTACGACATGATCCACCCGAACGCCAACGACACCCTTACCGTCCGTTCGGTGTTCGTGATCGGTGCCGACAAGAAGGTGAAGCTCACGCTCACCTACCCCGCATCGACGGGCCGCAACTTCGACGAGATCCTGCGCGTGATCGACTCGTTGCAACTCACCGCCAACAAGAAGGTCGCCACCCCCGCCAACTGGCAGTACGGCGGCGACGTCATCATCGTGTCGGCTCTGTCCAACGAAGACGCCAAGGAACTGTTCCCCGACGGTTGGAACGAAGTCAAGCCCTACCTCCGCGTCACCAAACAGCCGACCTGATCGAACGAAGTCAGCCACATCGCTGAACGCAACGAGCCCCGAACGTGAGACGTTCGGGGCTCGTTCCGATTTCCCGGGCAACAGTCACGGGCAACAGTCACGGGCAACAGATCAGCCACCGCCACCAAGGTCCAGATTTTCGATGCAGGCTTGAATCTCGGTTGGGTCGAAGTCGGCCGGCAGCGACATCACAGGCATGTCGTCGAGATCCATCCCCTCGAGGTCCATCCCCTCGAGCTCGCCCATCATGTCGTTCATCTGCGTCTCGAAGTCGGAGAAGTCGAAGCTGGTCGACTCGGTGATGTCACCTGCGGCAGCAATAGTGACTTCGCCGCCCGACTTGGAAATGGCGATCGACGCGTCGCCCTCGCCCAACGTGTAGACGGTGACGCCGTCGGCGCCGGTGATGGTGACGGTGTCGCCGACCGCCTCACCGATGGTGCTGAAATCCATGCTCGGCACACTGCCCATCGTGACGCTGCCATCGTTGCCAGCGCCCATCGACCCCAGAAATTCTTCGATGTCGATGCATTCGCTGATGCTGTTGATCAGTTCGGGAATCGACGACATCGGCGCGTCGTCACCGCCGACGTTTTCGGTGCCTGCACCGAACGCGGGCGCTGTGGCTACGGGCCCAGAAGCTTCGGATTCAGCGAGGGTGGCATCTTCGGCGTCGGCGAACTTGCTGATACCGAAGATTGCTCCGCCAGTCAATGCCACGGCACCCACAGCAACGGCGACGATCTTGCCGCGTCCAGGACCGCTCTGACGCGGCCCGATCGGGTTGAACGGCGTGGTCGGTCCCCACTCGCCCGACACTGGCGGAGGTGCGGACGGCTGCGTGGACGGCTGTGCGGACGGCTGTATGGACGGCTGCGTGGGCGGACGGTCGAACGGATTGTTGTCTGACATGAAAACTGCACTCCTCGAAGGCACGAATTGCGTTGCCGCAAGCATTGCAGAGCAGCGGCGAGCTGTGCGGTCGCTTTGGTCGCTGCCTGTGCGACCAAAGTCGCTAGCAATTCATCCAAACGGCCGATGAAACCGCTCCGCGAACGCGACAGACTACCCCGCATGTCATCTGTTCTCGATGCCCCCGCCGCTCCTCCAGTCGCCGCTGCCGAGGCGACTGATGCCCGCAAGATCTACGGCTCGGGCGATGCTCAAGTCGCGGCGCTCGCTGGCGTCACGTTCGCGTGCGAGCAGGGGAAGTTCACCGCCATCATGGGCCCGTCCGGCTCGGGCAAGTCGACGTTGTTGCACTGCCTCGCCGGCCTCGATTCGCTCACCTCTGGCTCGGTGCAGATCGACGGTGTCGACTTGAGCAGGCTCAACGACAAGCAGCTCACCGAATTGCGACGTACCAAGGTCGGCTTCGTCTTTCAGGCGTTCAACCTCATCCCCACATTGACCGCCAAAGAAAACATGCAGCTGCCAATGATGCTTGGCGGAGACGCGGTCGACGAGGCGTGGTTCGATCAAGTAGTCGCCACCGTTGGTTTGAAGGATCGCCTCAAGCACCGGCCGAGTGAATTGTCTGGCGGTCAGCAGCAGCGTGTTGCCGTAGCCCGCGCCCTCGCCAGCAAGCCACGCATCATCTTCGCCGACGAGCCCACCGGCAACCTCGACTCGAACTCGGGCGGCGAGATCCTGTCGTTCATGCGTTCTGCTGTTGACGAACTCGGACAAACGATCGTCATGGTCACCCACGATCCGTACTCGGCGGCGTACGCCGATCGAGTGGTGTTCTTGGCCGACGGTCTCGTCGTGGCTGAGATCGTCGACCCCACAGCCGACCAGATCATCGATCAGATGAAGCAGATTGGTCACGCATGATCTTCACACTTGCCCGAAAGTCGCTGACTGCTCGTTGGGGGCGCAACGTCTTCATCGCACTCGCCATTGCGTTCGGCGTCTCGTTCGTGTCCGGGTCCTTCGTACTGGCCGACAGCGTCCGAGCCACGTTCGACGAACTCTTCGACGATCTCACCGCAACGCTCGACCTACAAGTTCGCGCCCAATTGCAGGGCGTCAACGAGACCGACGGTGCTGTCCGAGATCCGGTGCCAGCACCGCTGCTCGATGTCGTCGCCGCAGTCCCAGGAGTCTCCAAGGTCGAAGGGCAGTTCTCTCGCTTCGCCCAGATCGTCGACAGAGACGGCGACGCCATCGGAGGCGGTGGGCCACCCACCTTCGGCTTTGCGTGGTACGACCCGCCACCTGACAGCGTGTTTCAACTCGACGAAGGCGTCGCACCGGTCGGCCCTGACCAGGTGGTCATCGACCGTCCAGCGGCCGATCTCACCGACTACCGAGTGGGCGACACGATCCCGATCATCGTCGACACCGGTCTGCGTGATTTCACCCTGGTCGGTATCGCTGGTCGCGAAGATGGTCAAGACGTCGGCGGCGCCACCACCTCGTTCTTCGACGCAGCCTTTGCGGCCGAGATTCTCAGCGCGGAGGGCGTGTTCGACACCCTCGACGTCACCATCGATGACGGTGCTGATCTCGACACGGTGAAGCAGGCCGTCGCCGCCGCACTGCCCGACAACACCGAGGTGCTCACTGGCCAGGAAGTGGGCGATGAGACCTCTGATCAGCTGGGCACGATCATCAATGCCTTCGGTACCGGCTTGCTGATCTTTGCGCTCGTGACGGCGTTCGTCTCCGCGTTCATCATCAACAACGTGTTCGGCATCACCATCGGTCAGCGACTACGGGAACTGGCCCTCCTGCGATCCATCGGCGCAAACGCGAAGCAAGTCCGGCGACTGATCGTCATCGAAGCGATGATCGTGGCGGTCATCGCCACTGTCGGCGGAGTCTTCGGTGGTTTGCTCGTCGCACAGTTGATCATCTGGTTGTTCAACCAGGCTGGTGCTGGTTTCCCTTCCGTCGACATGCTGTTGCTGCCCCGCACCGTCATCGTGTCCGTCATCATCGGAATCGGCGTCGTGCTGATGTCCGTGGTGCTACCTGCCCGGCGCGCATCCCGCATCCCGCCGGTCGCGGCGATGCGGCCCGAGCTCGGGTTCGAAGCCCTCACGGCTGGCAAACGCCTGGTCGGCGGGGCGGTGACGACCGGCATCGGCGTGACGATGTTCCTCGTGGGTCTGTTCGTCCGCCCTGGCGGTACCCCCGGACTCGCCCTGTTCGGCGGGGTCGGAGCTCTGCTGACGTTCGTCGGCATCACCAGTTTGTCGACCACGGTCGCACTTCCGGTCAGCCGCGCCATCGGTGCCCCGATCGAAAAGATCTTCGGTGTACCGGGCAAGATCGCACGGGACAACGCATCACGATCGCCTCGCCGCACCGCTCGAACTGCGTCAGCACTGATGATCGGTGTCGCTCTCATCAGTGCCGCCGCCGTGTTCGCCTACTCCTTGCGCGACACCTTCACCTCGGTACTCGAGAACTCGATCAACGCCGACTACATCGTCACCGACCAATCCTTCGTCGGTCTACCGCCCGCAGTAGCCGAGTCGTTGTACAGCATTCCGGAGCTGTCTGCCGTGTCGCCGCTGCGCGCCATTCGCGGGACGGTCCCGGGGGCCGATGGGTCCCCGGAAGGGATCTCGATCGCCGCAGTCGACCCGGTCACCATCCCGGATCTTGTCAATCTCGACGTGTCCGAAGGCGACTTCGGCGGCCTGGAAAGCGGCAACGGTGTGATGGTCTACCGCGAGACTGCAGCGGATCTGAGGCTGGGAACTGGCGACTCTGTCGACGTCACTTACCAAAACGGAACCGAAGCAACGCTCGTGGTGTCTGGGCTGTTCGACGACAACTCACTCGACGGAGACTGGTACATCTCGCTCGACGAGATGAGCAACGTCAGCGATCAGGCGGTGCGCGACCAGTTCATCCTTGCCAGGGTTGCTGAAGGAGTCACGCCCGAGCAGGCATCGGCGGCAGTTGAAGCAGCCGTGGCGACGTTCCCGCAAGCTCAGTTGCAAGACAACGCCGAGTTCCGGGCCGAAGTTTCGGGCCAGATCGACCAGTTCCTCGCCCTGATCACGATCCTGCTGAGCTTCGCGATCGCCTTGTCGTTCTTCGGCATTGCCGTCACGTTGGCACTGTCCGTCTTCGAGCGCACTCGCGAAATCGGGCTGCTGCGCGCCGTCGGCATGAGCCGTCGGCAGCTACGTCGCTCCATTCGCTGGGAAGCAGTCATCGTTGCCATCTTCGGCGTCGTGGTCGGCGCTGTGGTCGGGCTCGGGATGGGTATCGCGCTGTCCATGGCCGTGCCAGACACCGTTATCAGCCAGATCACCGTCCCGGTCCCGATTCTGATCTTCGTCGTCATCTTCGCGGTGATCGCCGCAGTCCTCGCGGCGTGGTATCCGGCTCGCAAGGCGTCCAAGATGGATGTGCTGCAAGCGATAGCAACCGAGTAGCTCACCCCGGTGAACTACCTTGAGGCGATGATTCGTCGTCCCCACGTCATCTTCACCGCTGGTCTTGCCATCCTGGCGTCGGCATGCTCGGTCTCGGTGGGGGGCCCTGACTACGCCAAGCTCGAAGGAAGCATCTCCGAGGAGGTCAACACCGCGTTCGCTTCGTTCGACACCACCACCACCGACGTCGAATGCCCCGAGCAGGACAACCTCGATGTCGGTTCCGAGTTCATTTGCACCGTGCAACTCAGCGACCTCGATGGCGACATGCGCGTGACCGTGGAGGTGGTGAACGACGACCTGGACGTTGAGTTCAACACGCTCGATCTGCTTTACGACATGCGCAAGGTGGAGACCGCGATCGCCGAGGATCAGTCGACTCAATCAGGACTCGACATCGCGGTCGACTGCGGAGAAGACCGCTTGCAGGCAGTTGAAGGCGGGGCGCCGTTCGAGTGCACGGCGACCGATCCAGACGGGTTCACCGCCACCGTCGAAGTCGTCACCGACAACGAAGGCAACATCACCTGGACGGTCACCCCCGACGAGGTGTGACTCGCACGAGTCTGACCTGGCTTCAACCAGCGCGGCGATGACGCCACGGCAGATCGCTGAGGTACTTCGTGGCGGCCGGATGCGGATCCATCGCATCGGGGGTCACCACATGGCGACGGTCGTGACGCACCTGGCAACCGGGGCACCAATACAACATGCGGCCCTGCTGCCCGACCGGCAGCGACTGAATCGAGTCGTGGCACCGGCTGCAGATCTGACCGCACCTGCCATACACAGCCAACGGGCTACCCGCTTGACCCACGGCAGCGCGGCGCACGCGCGCTTGGTGTGCCTGCAGCATTTTCACCGCGATGTCGATGATCGCCACTGCGTCGTCGTGATTCAGGTCTCCGACGTGCGCCCAAGGGCTGAGTTCCAGCGCCCACATCACTTCGCACCGGTACACGTTTCCAAGGCCGCGGATGACGTGTTGGTCGATCAGCGCGTCCCGGAGACGAGTCTCAGGATCCGGATGGCTGAGCAGCAGCTTCACGGCGTTGCACAGGTCGGCGGTGGGCGACATGAGATCTGGCCCCAACCTGCCGCGACCCGGGTGACGGCCGCGGTCGGGTTGGCGATAGGTCTCTACGCTGGCTGCGGCAAAACACACCGCAACAAACTCTTCCGTTTGGATCGACGCCTTGAGCTGATCCCAAGACCGCCGCCAAGGAGCGCCTTCACGGTAGACGTGCCACTCGGACTTGTTCTTCATCTGCGTGTCGAGCACGAGACCGTCGTCGAACGTGACTTCCAGATGTTTGCCACGAGCCTCGACGAGTTCGACGATGAGACCAGGACTCGGCGTCGGGCCGATCAGGCCCGGTGCATCGAAATGGAGGACGGGGTGACCGACGAGAGCAGTGCGCATCGCACATGCGCTTCGCGCCATGTCCCCAATCGTCATGACGAGACTGTACGGCGCGGCGGTGCTGCGAGCGGGGATACCAACCGGAACGGCGGGACCCGCAACCGCAACCGCCGACAGCGTTACGGCAGTTGGCCGCTGTGCGCCAACGCGAGTCGCAAGAGGCGATCTTGTCCGCCGGTCATCTGGTTGATCACCGCTGGGCTCACCACTTCGCGCGGCGTGAACCATGCAAGGTCGAGCGCTTTCTGCGTGGGCTCGCAGTCACCATCGACAGGGATGACGTACGCGAGGCTCACCGCATGTTGGCGTGGATCGTGATACCCGGAAATCGTTGGGTCCGGGAAGTACTCGGCCACCGTGAACGGCGCCGGGTGTACCGGAATTCGCGGCAGCGCCATCTGACCGAGATCCTTTTCGCAGTTCCGCACGAGCGCTGCCCGAATTCGTTCACCGAACAGCACGCGACCGCTGACGATGAGTCGACTGATCGTGCCGTCGGCGGCCTGGCGCAGCAGGAGACCCACTTGGGTGACGTTGCCGAGCGCATCGACTCGAACGGGCACCGCTTCCACGTAAACGATCGGCATCTGGGCCCGCACCATCTCGAGTTCGTCGTGGGGCATCCAAGTGGGGTCGGTGGCGGTATCGATGTTGCTCACGGGGGGACATCTTCACAGATCCGAGACCGACTGTGCAGATCACCGACGCAGATGGCTGTGGCACATCGCAGGCAACGATCGCCCTCGGCCGATCGGCCCGCCCTATCGAACTGAACCCTTTCAACCAGTTGGATATGCACCAGTCATTGGCGCAGACTGGATGTATGAGCACCGCCGCAGTCAACCCCCCTGCAATCAACATTGGGATCAGTGAAGCCGATCGCAAGGCGATCGCCGCTGGCCTCTCGCACGTCTTGGCTGACACGTACACGCTGTACTTGAAGACCCACAACTATCACTGGAACGTGGTTGGGCCCATGTTCAACACGCTCCACCTGATGTTCGAGACGCAGTACAACGAACTGGCGCTCGCCGTGGATCTCATCGCCGAACGCATCCGTGCGTTGGGCGAGCCGGCCCCCGGCTCGTACCTCGAGTTCGCCGAACTCTCCACCATCGCCGAAGATCGCGAGAAGCCGGAAGCCACAGAGATGATCCGTCGTCTGGTCGATGGGCACGAAACCGTTGCACGCACTGCCCGCTCGGTGTTTCCCGCAGCCGAAGCAGCCAGCGACGAGCCAACAGCAGACCTCCTCACCCAGCGCCTCCAGGTCCACGAGAAGACCGCCTGGATGTTGCGCAGCATGCTCGCCTGAATCCCGGTCGCCTGAATCCCGGTCGCCTGAATTCCGGTCGTCTGAATCCTCCCGTTCGCTAGCCTCGCCGTATGCAACTGGGCGGGATGACTTGGGGCGACGTCGGCGCGGAAGCCGAATTGCCGATCCTGGTCGTACCGGTCGGTTCGTGTGAGCAGCATGGCCCGCATCTCCCCCTGCATACCGACACGGTCGTCGCCGTCGCTCTGGCCAACAGCCTCGCAGGCGCACGTGATGACTGTGTGGTGAGCCCGCCGCTCACCATCACGGCCAGCGGCGAGCATCAGGGATTCCCGGGCACCTTGTCGATCGGCAATGACGCGATGAGCGCGGTCGTGATCGAACTCGCGCGGTCCGCCGAGTGGGCCTCGGGCGTCGTGTTCGTCAATGGCCATGGTGGCAATGTCACCGCGATGCAGGCCGCCACGACGGTGCTGGCACGCGAGCGCAGGCGGGTCCTCACCTGGTGGATCCGGGTGCCAGGCGGCGACCCGCACGCTGGGCGGGTCGAAACCTCCCTCATGCTCGCTCTAACCCCAAACGAGGTTCGACTGGATCTCGCGGTGGCCGGGGCGATTCCCAGCAACGAAGAACTCGTCGAGCACGGTGTGCGTGCGCTGAGTCCCACCGGCGTGCTCGGGGACCCTGCAGGTGCCAGCGCGGACGAGGGGCGGCGCCTCTTCGCTGCGCTTGCAGATGACCTGGGTGCAACCGTTGCGGAGTGGGTCGAGCGAACGGGAGCGCGTTGAAGTTCTCACTCGACACGAGTGTGCAGCGTTTCGGCACCGTCGTCACCGGTGGCTCACCGCTGAAGCTGTTCCGCCTCACGCCTGGTGGCGCTGCCCTCGTCGATGAGATCGCGGGTGGGAGCGATGCCAGCGCGTCCGCGCTCGTCGACCGGTTCGTCGACGCCGGTCTGCTCCATCCGCAGCCCAGCACCGATGCGCCGGCTTTCACCGAGAGTGATGTGACCGTCGTGGTTCCAACGCTCGGGATCCCTGCGAACGTTCCTGCCGGGGCAATCGTCGTCGACGACGGTTCGCAGCCCCCGGTCACCGACGCGACGATTCGACTCGCTACCAATCGGGGCCCAGCAGCGGCTCGGAATGCGGGGCTGGCATGCGTCACCACGCCTTTGGTTGCGTTTGTCGACGCCGACGTCGACTTGCCAACCGGCTGGCTCCATCACCTGCTCCCCCACTTCAACGACGACCGCGTTGCGCTGGTCGCACCCCGCGTGTCGGTTTCTCCGACAGCTGGAGCCATCGGCGCGTACGAGCAGCACGGCAGCCCACTCGATCTCGGCCCGCACCCGGCACGCGTCGAGGCCGGATCCCGGGTGAGCTATGTGCCCTCGGCCGCCATCGTGTGTCGAACCGACGCGCTGCGCGATGTAGGCGGTTTCGACGAATCGTTGCGAGCGGGTGAAGACGTCGACCTCGTGTGGCGACTCGTCGAAGCCATGTGGCGTTGCAGGTACGAGCCGGCGTCGACGGTGCATCACGCCGCGCGGCCCACCTGGGCGACGTGGGCGCGCCAACGGATCACCTACGGATCGTCCGCCGGGCCGCTGGCCAAACGCCATCCCGGAGCGCTGGCGCCACTCCGCATGAGCGGTTGGAGCATCGCGAGTTGGCTGCTCGGCATCTCGGCCCACCCCGTTGCCGGCGCCGCGGTCGGGCTGGGCTCAGCGGTCGCGCTCACCAGGAAGCTGCCCGACGTGCCCACCAAGGCAGCATTTCGGCTGGCCGCACTTGGCAACGCCCGAGCGGGGGAACAAATCGCCAACGCAGTCCGGCGTGTGTGGTGGCCGTTGATTCTGGTTGCGGCGTGGCGATCACGAACTGCGCGTCGCGTGCTGGTGGCAGCTGCGTTGGCCTCGAAACACCCGGTTCGGTTGGCAGATGACGTCGCCTACTCGGTCGGGGTGTGGAAAGGCATGGTCACCGAGCGAACGCTCGGCCCACTGGTGCCACAGATCAGTTCGTGGCCGGGCCGCTCAGTTGCACGGCCAGCCGCAGCCGCTCGCTGATGTCGTTGCAGTCGTCGCATTCCCAGACGAACCGATACGCGATGCAACCCAAGCACACCGCAAACACCGCCTCGAGGGTGGCGGCGACGACGAGGAAGCCGATCAAGAGGTAGGCCGCGAGGGGCGCTCCGAGGAACCATGCCGCAGCTGCCCCGCCCGAGAACACCAGCCCGATCCCTTGCGCGAATCGCTTGGGCGGTCCGGGAACGAACCGGTGTTCCGTCGACACTCGCGGCGTGATCACCCGGGTGGACAACTGACCCAACGGGCTGAGGGTCGGGCCAGTGAGCACACGCGCCGCGAAGCCGTAGACCAGCGGCACCAGCAGCCAACCCTCGCGAAACACGAGAAAGAGGATCGCCTGGAGCACGACACCGGCAGCCACCGCGCGAGCGGACGTTTCGTTGACCGGATCGGGAAAGCTGAACAAGCGCTTGAGGGGCACGGCGAACACCATGTCGATCAACTTATCGACTGAATCCCGACAAACTTCGTCGGGATTGCGGCTGGCGCAGAAACCTTGCTCCCACCTACTACCGTCGCCCCACGTGACCATTCGTCTCACCGTCGAACGCGAACGCTGGTGGCATCACGTCACCGACGTCGCCGCCGCCACAGCTGGCCTGGTGCCAGTGGTGAAAGGCAACGGCTACGGCTTTGGCCGGGTCGGGCTCGCCTCCATCGCGATCGAACTCAGCCCACTACTCGCAGTGGGCACCGTGCACGAACTCGACGGCCTCCCCGACGCAGCGACGCCGATCGTGCTCACACCCACGCTGAACGCGCCAGCCAGCACCGACGCAGTGTTGACGGTCGCTTCGTCGGCCCACATCGAAGCGTTGCGCGATTGGGGAGGACGGGTCATAGTGAAGCTCGTGTCGCCGATGCTGCGATACGGCGGAACCATCGAACTGGTAGCGGAAGCGCAACGTGCTGGCCTGCGCACAGTCGGCGTGGCGATTCACCCACCGCTCGCAGGCGAAGACGAAGAACGCCGAGCCCACATCGTTGCCCAACTGCCTCACATCGACCCGTCGCTCGACGTGTGGGTGAGTCACCTGTCTCCCGCGACGTATGAGTTGTTACCAACTAGCCATCACTACAAGCTTCGGTCGGGTTCGTACCTCTGGCACGGAGATCGCGCCGCGCTTCGGCTGGAGGCCGACGTGCTCGATGTGCGACCTGTCACTGCTGGTGCTCGCGCCGGGTATCGGTTGATCGAGGTGCCGGGCGACGGCACTCTGGTGATGGTGGGTGCTGGATCGGCTGGCGGCGTGGCGGCGCTGGCCGACGGACGCAGCCCGTACCACTTCCACCGGCAGCGCATCGAACTGCTGGAGCCGCCCCACATGCACACGTCGATGCTGTTCGTTCCTGCTGGTCAATCGTGCCCGATGGTCGGCGACTGGGTCGATCTACAACGGCCGCTCATCAGTACGCACGCCGACGAGTTGCGCTGGATCTGATGACCGTGGTGAGTACCCCGGTCAGCGCCCGCTCGCCCGGCCCCGACGTCGTGCGTGCCGTGGCGATGGCCGGCGTGGTGATGATGAACTACCACGGCTACCTCATCCTGCGGGGCGGACGCGACGACGACGGCGTCGTCTACGACCTATTCGATCCATGGACCGGGCCGCTCTCCACCCGATTCGCAGCCACGTTCGTACTCACCGCGGGCGTGGGGGTCACGCTCATGACACGGTCGAGCATGAATGATCCGCAGCGACGCAACGAGCTGAGCTGGCGCCTCGCACGCCGCGGTCTGTTGCTCTACGGGTTCGGCGTCGTGTTCGACTTCATCTGGAACGGATCGATCCTGGCGTACTACGGGGCGTTGTTCGTCCTGGCAGCTGTGCTGTACCGACTTTCCAGCTGGTGGCTGGCTGTGATCGGCACCACGGCAGCCGTCGCAGGATGGGTCATCAACTGGTGGGTGTTCGAACGCTCGGTCAGCGGCAACGACACGGACTGGCTCACCAATCCCGGCACGCGATCTCCCGTCGGTCTGCTGGCTGATGTGTTCGTCAATGGCACCCACCCGCTCCTCCCGTGGCTTGCGTTCTTTTGTGCCGGCATCGTGGTGGGGCGCTTGATCGACCCCACCCGTCCAAGTAGTCAGTGGTGGCGACCAGCGACCGTTGCCGCCGGGTTCGGTCTGGTCAGTGCAGCGACGATTGCGGGGCTCGCGGCCACAGGCGCCCGGTCGACGGAAGTGCTCAGCACCCACCCGTTCGACCGTGGACTGGCGTACACCGCCAGCGCATTGGGCACCGCGCTGCTGGCGTTTGCACTGATCACTGCTGCGGCCGACGCGCTCGCAACCACAGCGACCCTGCAGGTGTTGCAGTCGGCTGGTCAACTCTCGCTGTCGATCTACGTCGCCCACGCATTGGTTTTCAACTTGCTCGTGGACTGGCTCGACATCATCGAGCCGGGCGGCATTGCGACGTCCCTCATCTTCGCTGGGGCGGTATGGATTACCACGATGGTTGCAGCCGTTGCATATCAGCGTCGGTTCGGCCGCGGGCCGGTGGAAACCCTGTACCGCGCGCTCAGCGGTTAGCAATAGCGTCACAGAATGATCGATGTGTCTCTCGAAGACCTCAGCACGCAACTCCATCAACTCGCCGTCGACACTGCCTTCAGCGGAGTCTTCCGGATCGACGATGCGGATCGCACGGTGACGAAGGCATTTGGCTTCGCAGATCGGCGATTCTCCGTTCCGAACACGCCGTCCACGTTGTTTGCCATCGCGAGCGGCACGAAGTCGATCACGGCGCTGGCCGTGTTGGCACTGATCGAAGAAGGCGTCCTGGCGTTCGACACGACAGCACGATCGCTGCTTGGGGACGACCTGCCTCTCATCGACGATCGGGTGACCGTCGAACAGTTGCTCACCCACCGATCCGGCATTGGCGACTACCTCGATGAAGACGAGCTAGAAGACAACGACTTCGTCCTGTCGATACCGGTTCACCGCCTCGTCGACGCGAACAGCTACCTGCAGGTGCTGGGCGGATACCCGCAAGTGTTCGAACCAGGCGCCGGGTTTGCTTACAACAACAGCGGGTATGTCGTGTTGGCCATCCTGGCCGAGCGCGTCGCCGGCCGGGCCTACCACCAACTCGCCGCTGACCGCGTGCTTGTACAGGCAGGCATGCATCGGTCAGGTTTCGTTCGGTCAGACGACGTTCCCGCCCATGCGGCAACCGGTCACATCAAGGTCGATGGGACGCAGACCAACACGCTGCACATGCCGTTGCTCGGTGTGGGCGATGGAGGGCTGTATTCGTCGGCCGACGACATCGCTTCGTTCTGGGCAGCGTTCTCCTCAGGCCGCATCGTGTCGACCCGCATGGTCGAGCGCGCCGTGCAACCACGCCCCGCAATCGAAGGTCTCCGCTACGGAATGGGATTCTGGATGCCGGCCGACGGCCCGGCGATTCAGATGGAGGGCGCCGACCCAGGCGTGTCGTTCCGATCGACCCACGACAAGATGGGCAGCCGCACCGTGACGGTGATGTCGAACACCGGCGATGGCGCGTGGCCCCTCGTTACCCACGCCGAGCGCGCCTGGTGGCCGAGCCGCTAGGCGAGGCTCACCCAATTGTGCTGGTGGCCGAGCCGCTAGGCGAGGCTCACCCAATTGAGCAGGTGGCCGAGCCGCTAGGCGAGGCTCACCCAACTGAGCAGGTGGCCGAGCCGCTAGCTGCTCGCTTACAACACCTCGCTGAAGGTGGTGCACTGGGCGGGGTCAGCCGTTTGAAAGCCCCGCTGGAACCATTGCACTCGCTGTGCCGATGAACCGTGAGTCCACGATTCGGGGTCCACACGACCCTGTGTCTTCTGCTGAATCGTGTCGTCGCCCACCGCCGATGCTGCATTGAGTGCTTCTTCCACCTCGCTCGGATCGTCGAAAAGCCCTCGATCACTCACGTCTCGGGCCCACGCCCCGGCGAAGCAGTCGGCCTGCAGTTCGAGAGCGACCGAGTATTGGTTGGCGAGGCTGGGGTCGGCCTGTTGCGCTTCCCGCATTTGTTCGTTGATGCCCAGCACGTTCTGCACGTGGTGGCCGAACTCGTGGGCAACGATGTACTGCGCCGCGAGATCGCCGGTAGCGCCGAACTGCTCTTGCAGCTTGACGAGGAAGTCGAGATCGAAGTACACGAGGTTGTCGAGCGGACAGTAGAACGGTCCGGTCTGCGACGACGCCATGCCGCACCCGGTGTTGGTGGAGCCCGCGAAGAACACAGTCTGCGTGTCGACATAGTCGGTACCGAACGACACTGGCAGCTGGTCGATCCAGTACTCAGACACGTCGTCGGTGGCACCGCACAACACTTGCTCGAGTTCGGAACTGCAGGTTTCCGAATTGGATGCGTCAGCTGACGGCGCCGCACCTTCCGACGCCGGAGTCACACCAGATGTGGTGGATGCGGTGCCCCCCAACAGTTTGGGAAGGATGAAGACCGCAGCGACCACGAGGATGCCGACGATTCCGCCGCCTCCCTTGAGCATGCCGCCCAAACCACCAGGGAGTCCGCCACCGCCCCGTCCGCCCGTGCCACTGTTGAGCAGGTCGCCCAGGCCTCCGAGTCCGCCACCGCCGCTGCTCTGACCCCGCCGGTCGTCGATCCGGCTGGAGTTGCGTGAACGAATCTTCGTCATGACCAGAGTCTCACAGACGCGGGCGCGTTCACGGGGCGTCAGCGACGTCTGAGGCCGCGCAGGCCGACTGCTCCGGCACCGATGAGGGGGCCACGATCGCCCAGCCGAACTGGGGTGATTCGAGCCGCTGCCCCTTGGCCGATGCGGGCCACCTCGTCGATTTCCTCTTGGGCTGCGTTGAAGAACGTGGCGGCGAAGCCCAACGCCACCGAGCCTCCGACGACGACCAGATCGAGGTCCATCGACGTGCAGATCATGCCTGCCGCCCGCCCGACCAGGCGACCGGTGCGACGCATGATGTCGTACGTGGGCTGCGTGGGGGACCGGCCAGTGATGGCCTCGATCGCCAAACCGGAAGCTTCGGCTTCGAGACACCCACGCGCTCCACACACGCAACGGCGCCCGCCCGGCTCCACGATGATGTGGCCGACGTGGCCTGCATTCCCTGACGCCCCGTCGAGCAGCTCCCCATCGATCACGAGGCCGCCACCGACGCCGGTGGACACTGTGATCGCACAGAAGCTCGAGACACCCTTCGCTGCTCCGAGCCAGCCTTCGGAAAGGGCGAGAGCCTTTGCGTCGAGGTCGCCGAACACCGGGAGGCCGGTGAGATCAACCAAATGCTGGCGCAACGGGAATTTGCGCCACGACGGAATGTTGAGCGGCGACACCGTCTCGCAGTCGCGCTCGATCGGGCCGGCGCAACCGATTCCGACCGCGCGGACCCTCAGTCGATGTTGGCGCTCTGCCACCTCGAGCTGTTCGTTGACGATGCCGACGAGGGCGGCGAAGTGGCTCTGTGGGCCCACATCACGTTCGATCTCCACTCGTGAACGGTCGATCAGCTCACCGCGAAAGGTCATCAAACCGGTGGCGAACTTCGTGCCGCCGATATCGATAGCGAGGATCGCGTCGCGTCGATCACCGCTGGCCACAGACATGGAGCGACGATACCGGCAGGCGAGCTTCTGGGTGAGACGTCAAGAACAGGGTCGGCGTTGCCGATAGTTTGAGTGCGGCTCACGGCACCAACGCGCGCACTGGCGCCAGTGTGGGTGGCCACATCACGATCATGACCTTTCGACCTCCACGACACGCTGCCATCGACGAACCGAAGCAGGTACGCGCCCGGCGGAGTCCACGTTCGTTCACGGCGATGCTCGTAGCCGTTGCCGTAATGGCATGGGCCGTCACCGGAACCGGGCCTGTATTCGGACAAGACACCACTCCCAGCGAGCCGACGACGATTCCCACTGAACCGGCCACCACCACAACGGCGCCGCCGACGACCACGTCTACATCGACCACGACGACGACGCTTCCAGCCACGTCGACAACCCGACCAACCACCACACAGCCCACTACCACACAGCCCACTACCACACAGCCCACGCCCAACCCGACCACGACCCAACCCAGAACCACACAGCCCAGTACGACCACCACGAGCCCCACGTCGGTCACGCCGTCAGCCACGACTACGTCCACGTCCACACCCCCTCCCCCGCCGCCGGTGGCAGACGTGCCGGTTGGGTGCGCTCCACCGACCACCACGACCACCACGACCACCTTGCCGGGCGCCACCACCACTACTACGACGACCACGACGCTGCCGGGCGCCGGTACCACGACGACCACGACGCTGCCGCCGTGCCCCACCACCGCCACGTCCACGGTGCCGCTGCCGGAAGCGCCAGTGGAACCCGTGGAAGAGGCGCCGGCGGCACCGTTGGGTGTCCCCATGCCGAAAGACCTCAACGACATCCTGACCACGATCCGGCTGATGGAGTCGGGAAACAACTACACGCTCGGCAAGAACCGTGGTGGTGCTTCCGGCGCCTACCAGTACATCGACTCCACATGGGGTAACTACCGGGGCTACCCGAGCGCTTACCTCGCCCCGCCTTGGGTGCAAGACGAGCGCGCGCTCGCACACGTGAAAGCCATCCTTTGGACGTGGAAAGGTGACGTTTCGATGGTGCCGGTCATCTGGTACTACCCGGCGGCGGCAACCAACCCTGCCCTGATGGACGTGGTGCCGAAGCCCGAGGCGGGCAACCGGCTCACCATTCGGCACTACCAAACCCGATGGCTCGACATGCTCGAATCGGTGACTGGTGAGTTCCTGTTGTCGCGTCTCGCCCTCCTGCCGCCCGAGATCAGGTTTCTCGCCGGCATTCCGCCAGAGCTGGAAGCGCGAGCCGGAATTCTCGACCAGATTGCATTTCCCGTACTCGGGCAGGCAGTTGCCGCGCCACCCATTCGGTGTGATCTCGACGACTGCGAACCCGGCACCGACGCCATCTTGTATGGCATGAAACTGCAGCCGGTACTCGCTGCCGCCGACGGCGTCGTCACATCAGTCGACCGCGGCAACCCCATATCCGATGCCATCACCGTCACGATCACGGACACGTTCGGACGAACCTTTCTCTACGCCGGATTCAACGACGACACACCCGGCACCACTGACGGC
This sequence comes from Acidimicrobiales bacterium, assembly GCA_038203385.1. Taxonomy (GTDB): domain Bacteria; phylum Actinomycetota; class Acidimicrobiia; order Acidimicrobiales; family Ilumatobacteraceae; genus Ilumatobacter. The sequence continues at coordinate 21,016 of JBBREA010000025.1, forward strand.
AGCGCTCATCCGTCACTCAGTCTCACCATTCTGGCAACGGTCGGCTTCACCGTCCGCGCCGGGCAGATCATCGGCTTCATGGGCGATACCGACCCGATGCCCACGTCAGAGCAACGCGGCGCTGCCGCCGACGAAGTGGTGTGGCCGCACATCCGGTTGACGATTCGCGACCGTGACGGCAGCCGGCTCGACGCCGATGCGCTGGTGATCGGTGCCCAAGAGCGTCAGGCCTGCCATGTGGGGATTGGCGGATGGTCGCTTCCGGCCGACCTTCGCTTGACCAACAGTGACGACGACGAGCTCGATGAGGGCGACCAACCAGACGGATACGACCAGCTCGATCAGGTCGAAGTGGACGCCTGGTTCAACGGTGGGTACCGAATCCATCGCAATGGCACGGTCACCGCCTATGGCCCGTCAACGCTGATCGTGGCGCCCGGCGGCTGCCAATGGGCGCCATCCGGCGACTATGGCCCGGGGGCGGGCGGTTCGGCGGCGCCACTCGGGTTCGGCGAACCGATTCAGCTGCCGTCGCGACTCTGGGTCAATGCCTCTACGTCGGTAAACAGCTCGCCTGCTGGCCGCGTACGCGGCCGCTGACGCAGCGACATCACCACGACAACACCACGACAACACCGGGGCGTTGGTCGTCTCAGTCAACGCGGCGGGCCGACTCGACGAGGTTGATTTCGTACAGCACCTCATCGAGCGCGTCGGCGGCGGTGATGGCGCTGAACCGCTGTGGGTGTTCGGGCGTGCAACAACTGGGCACTGGCGCGAGGACCGTCCACGGACGCGGGTGGCAGAACTGCACGACGCTGTAGCGCTCGCCCTCGAAGCCAGGGGTTGCCACGACCCGATGCCAACCAACCGGAATCAACCCATTGGTGAGACGCTCGAGCATGATGCCCGTGTTGATGATGACCTGGCCGTCCGGGGCAACCGCATCGATCCATTCCCCGTCGACGAGCACCTGCAGACCGGGGGCTGTGGAGCGCGGCAGCGCAGTGATGAGGTTGATGTCTCCGTGCGCCCCTGCCCAAACATGGCCGGATTTCTCGCTGGCGGCCGATACTGCGGCCATCGGCGGGTACCGCAACGCTCTGGTGAGCGTCGGGCTGTCGATCACCATGTCGTCGAAGAACGACTCGTGGCAGCCGATGCCTTCGGCGATGATGCGCAGGAAACGCCTCTGTAGGTCTGCAATGGCCTCGTGGAACCGGTACAACACATCGCTGATACCTGGCACCGCCGACTCTGGCAGTACCTGATCTGGGTATGCGGTGGTGAACTTCCGTTTGAGTGGATGCCCGTCGGGAATGGGCGACGCCCAGTTCAGCATCTCTTTCCAATCAGGCACATCGCTGGACGCAGCCGTCTCAACGAGCAATCCGGTGTATCCGGTTTGTCCGTGTGCACCGGGCACGTTGAACTGTTGCTTGGTCTCCTGATCGAGGGAAAAGAACTCGCGCAACATGCCATAGGCAGTGTCGAGCAGGTCTTCAGACAGATCGTGCTGGGTGTACACGAACCCGGTGGCAAGGCTGCGTCGCACTCCGTCTACGACCGCTCGACGTTGCGTTCCCGTGTGCTCCTCGAATGCCAGCAGGTCGACCTCGACGATTTCGCTCATGCTGTCAACATAACGGAACGCGAAAATCAGCGTTGCGTGCACGCATTAGTCGCTACCGTTTTGGCTTAGTGAACGAACTGCCCTCCCAGAAGATCACCCGCTTCCTGGACACCACGCAGGTGCCCACGCCCTTCGTCGTGGTCGACGTGGACCTGGTGGAACAGCGTTACCGGCAGTTGGCCGCCAACTTGCCCGGCACCGGCATCTTCTATGCCGTGAAAGCAAACCCGGCTCGGCCAATCCTCGAGCGCTTACATGCCCTCGGCTCGTCGTTCGATGTAGCCAGCCCCAGCGAGATCGACATGTGCCTCGCTGTTGGGGCCAACCCCGACGACATCTCATACGGCAACACCATCAAGAAGCGGCGCGACATCGCGTATGCGTATTCGGTAGGCGTGCGAAAGTTCGCGATCGACGCCATGGCTGAACTCGACAAGGTTGCCGACGTCGCTCCAGACGCATCGGTGTGTGTGCGCCTGCAACACGAATCAGCTGGCGCCGACTGGCCGTTGTCGCGCAAGTTCGGTTGTGACGCTGGCGACGTAGTGCACCTGCTGTGCGAAGCACACGGTGCTGGCATGGCCACTGGCGTCTCGTTCCACGTTGGCTCCCAGCAACGTGACGTCATGGCGTGGGACGACACGCTGAAGGTGGTCGCAGACATTTTCCGCCAAGCCGACGAGAGCGGCGCCACACCGACGTCACTCAACCTCGGCGGCGGATTCCCGGGGAGTTATCGCGAATCAGCACCGGACATCGCCAGCTACGGCTCTGCCATTCGAGCCGCTTTGAAGCGTTGGTTCCCCGACGGAATACCCGAAGTCATGGTGGAACCGGGTCGTTACTTGGTAGCCGACGCCGGTGTGCTGCGCACCGAGGTGGTGCTGGTGTCGGAGCGATCGGTGGGTGATTTGCAACGTTGGGTGTATCTCGACTGCGGCAAGTTTCACGGGCTCGCAGAAACCATGGATGAGGCGATCCGATACCGGTTGCGCACGCCCCGCGACGGGTCACCGACTGGCCCGGTGATCATTGCCGGGCCAACGTGCGACTCAGCCGACGTGCTGTACGAGAAGAGTTCGTATCAACTGCCGATCAGCCTGGCCGAAGGCGACATGGTCGACATTCTTGCGACGGGCGCCTACACCACCACCTACAGTTCTACGGGCTTCAACGGGTTCGCCCCGCTCGCCGAACACTACGTCTGAGAAGCCCAGATCAGAGCGGTGAGCCGCCGGGCGCGAACAGACTGGGCGACCCACCGGTGTGAATGAACACCACGTCTGAGCCAGACGGCCACCTGCCCGCTTCAGCGTTGCCCACCAGACCGGCGAAGCCTTTGCCGGAGTACACCCGGTCGAGCACCCATGCACCGTGCCGAGCAGCCCATTTGATGGCTGCGTCACCAGCGGGCGTGGGCACCCCGTAATCGCTCCCCATCCAATTGGTGTCCAGCCGGACGTCGCCGGATTCCACCATCGCGGGGTCAGCACCGACTCGTTTCAGACAATCACGAGCCAGCTGGGCAATGTCGGGCATGCCTTGATTCACGCCCCGCGCCACGCCGATCGCGAGGATCTCGGGCACCAGTTCGTCTTCGTGCTGATCGCGCCACACGGCCCGGCCAGCGACCAAACCGGCGTGGGTGCCGCCGCTCGAGGAGGTGTGCACGATGGCGCCGGGCCGAATGTTTCGGGTTGCGCACTGGTCCATGATCTCGAAGAACGCGGACGCGTATCCCACCGCGCCTACCGCGGTGGAACCACCGATCGGGATGGAATACGGCTCGGCTCCGGCGGCAGTGAGGCCGTTGGCTACCGACTCTCGCGCAATCTCCAACTCCCCCCAGTGGCTGTCTTCGGCACCGGTGTAGTGCATCTGCGCGCCGAACAGAAGGGACAGCAATTGGTTGCCGGCGGGAACTGCGGGACGGTCACCTGACAGCACGAGATGCACTTCCAATCCCAACACAGCGCCAGCGGCAGCGGTCATGCGGCAATGATTCGATTGCGCCGCGCCGACCGTGACCACCGACCTGGCACCTTGGGCGACCGCGTCGCCGAAGAGGAACTCCAGTTTGCGAACCTTGTTGCCACCGAGGCCCAGCCCGGTGAGGTCGTCGCGTTTCATCCACAACCGCACCCCACCAGGTAGCTGCGGACCGCGCTCCAACGGGGTCGGGAAGGTTCCCAGACGAGCGTGGGGCAGATGACCGAACACGGTCTGGATGATAGGACACGTGGTAACAGTGTGACGGTGGCAACCGATTGGAACCCGATCTTGCGACGGCAGTTCGATGAGCCGTATTGGTCCGAGCTACAAGCGTTCGTCGCGAACGAACGGCAACGGGCCGCGGTCTATCCACCGAAGGACGAGGTCTTTGCTGCGCTGCATCTCACCGCGCACGCGGACACGCGAGTGATGATCCTCGGCCAGGACCCCTATCACGGGGAGGGCCAGGCGCACGGTCTGTGCTTCTCTGTGCGTCCGGGTGTTCGCGTGCCTCCGTCGTTGATGAACATCCACAAAGAACTGGGTGACGACCTCGGTATCGCACCGCCCGGTCACGGGAGCTTGGAGGCGTGGGGCCTGCAGGGAGTGCTGTTGTTGAACGCCACGCTCACCGTGCGCGCAGGGGCAGCGGGCTCACATCAAGGCAAGGGATGGGAGACGTTCACCGACGAGGTGATTCGTGCAGTGAACGACAAGACCGACCACGTTGTATTCGTGTTGTGGGGTGCCTACGCCCGACGCAAGGCACAGCTCGTCGACCGATCGCGTCACACCATCGTCGAATCGGCGCACCCGTCTCCCCTGTCAGCGCACAACGGCTTCTTGGGAAGTAAGCCGTTCAGCGCGGTCAACGCGGCGTTGGCTGCGCACCACCAGACCACCATCGATTGGAGCCTGTAGACCTCATGGTGTGGACTACGAATCCCAAGGTGGTCAGCCTCCGGAAACGCTCGAACACCGCCGACGTCATCGTTGGTACTCTCGACGGCTTCCGGCGACATCTCGGCGGCCGCAACGCAGCGGTCCTCGCCTATTACGGGGTGCTCACCATCTTTCCGCTGCTCATGGCGGCAACCACCATCATGGGTTTCGTTCTGGAAGGAGACGAACAGCTGCAACGAGACATCGTCGACTCTGCGTTCAGCCAGATTCCCGTCATCGGCGACCAGATCGAAAGCCAGGCCGGCCAACTTTCAGGCAACTGGTGGGCACTGTCGGTCGGTCTCGCCGTTGCACTGTGGAGTTCGATGAAGGCGTTCGTGGGCCTTCAGTCCGCATTCGACGACACCTGGGAGGTGGCGGTGGACGATCGGGTGAGCGGCGTCATCACACGAGTTCGCGCGTTCGTCGGGATCACAGCGATCGGCCTGGCCCAGATCGGTAACGTGGTGTTGGCGTCGCTGGTCGGCTTTGCGGGGCTTCCCCGGCTGGGCCAAACCGCGCTCACTCTCGGCGGCCTTGCCATCAACGTTGTCGTCGTTGCCTCGATGTATCGGTTTCTGACGTCACGCGATGTCACGTGGCCGATGGTGTGGCCCGGAGCACTCTTTTCTGGGCTGCTGTACACCTTCTTGCAGTTCGCGGGTACCAACATCATGGCCCGCGCCCTGTCGAACGCCGAGAGCGTCTATGGCGACTTCGCGGGGCTGATCGCACTGATGACGTGGATTTCTCTGCATGCTCTCATCACGTTGATCGGCGCCGAACTCAACGCCGCGGTCGCCGACCGCCCCGCCGACACACGCACCGCCGGCGCTCGCACCGCGACCTAGTAGCCACGACGCTTTCGAGAGCAAGCGCCGAACAGTGTGATACTGACGCCCATGAATGAGCAGGGCGGCCACGATGCCACCGATGTCGAGCCGACGATGACGGGTCCGAAGTACCTCCGACCGTTGACTGATTTCCTCCACAAAGAGGCGTCCGCTGGAATCCTGCTGGTCATCGGCGCAGCGATCGCAATGATCTGGGCCAACTCGCCGTGGAGCGACTCGTATGTCGACCTGTGGGGCACGCATGCGATCATTGGCATCGGCGACTTCAACATCGAACTCACCCTCCGCGAATGGATCAACGACGCCGCAATGGTGATCTTCTTCTTCGTCGCCGGGCTGGAGATCAAGCGTGAGTTGACCCAGGGCGAACTGAAGGACCCCCGGCAAGCCGCACTGCCGATCATCGCTGCGTTCGGCGGCATGATCGTTCCCGCCCTGATCTTCTACACCCTGAACGCAGGCACCGACGCTTCCAAAGGTTGGGGGATCCCCATGGCCACCGACATTGCGGTGGTCATGGGGGTCGTGTCCATGTTGGGCACACGCGCTCCATCGTGGCTCAAGCTGTTCCTGTTGGCGCTCGCCATCGTCGACGACATCGGTGCGATCGTCGTGATCGCGATCTTCTACTCCGAAGGCGTTTCGCTGACCTGGTTGGCGCTCGCCGTCGCGGCGTTGGGTGCCGCAGCGCTCATCCGAAACTACGTCAGCTTCCTGGGCGCGTACCTCGTGCTGGGAGTCGTCTGTTGGGTCGCGCTACACGAAGCGCATGTGCACACCACCCTCGCTGGCGTCGCATTCGGCTTGTTGGCGCCAGTCATTCCTCGCGGCAACGAGCGATACGTCGATGCCGATGAGTTGGGCATTTCCGCCACAGCGGGAACCGCACAGCTCGTCGCGTCCAACGCGCGTCACAGCGTGTCGGTGGTGGAGTGGCTCACGTTCAAACTCCATCCGTACTCGGCGTGGATCATCGTTCCGATCTTTGCGCTCGCCAATGCCGGAGTGAAGATCCCCACCGACAACGTTGGTGACACGTTGTCGAGTCGCGTGACGTGGGGAGTCATCCTCGGCCTCGTGGTCGGCAAGACCATCGGGGTGGCCGGCGCCACACTGCTCGCCGCGAAACTCAAGGTCGGCACCCTGCCACCAACGGTCACGACGCGCTATGTGATCGGCGCCGCCGCGTTGGCCGGGATCGGCTTCACGGTCTCGTTGTTCGTCACAGAGTTGGCGTTCGGCGACAGCGTGAACGGCACCGATGCTCGCCTAGGGGTGTTGATCGCATCGCTGCTGGCCGCTGCGATCGGCACAGCGATCTGTGTGCCCGGCCACGTGGACGAAAGCGACAATTCCGACTAGTCGGCTCGAGGCGCCCATGAACTTCGTGCAGCCGTCGGAACACCAAGTGCTGGTGTTCCTCATCCAACTCGTCGTGCTGCTCACCGCCGCCCGCGTGTTGGGTCAGGTGGCCCGCCGGTTCGGCCAGCCGTCGGTCGTGGGGGAACTCGCTGCCGGCGTCGTGATCGGTCCATCGGTGTTCGGCAAGGCAATGCCCGACCTGTTCGACTGGATGTTTCCGGCTGACGCCGTGCAATCCGGGATGTTGTTCACCGTCGGCTGGCTCGGCGTGATGCTGCTGCTGGTCGTCACCGGTTTCGAGACGGACCTCGACCTCATCGCACGGCTCGGCAAAGCCGCTGTGTGGGTGACGATCGGCAGCCTGATCGTGCCGTTCGGATTCGGACTCGGAGCGGGATTCCTCGCACCCGACAGCCTCGTTGGTGCCGACACCGACCGCACGATCTTTGCGTTGTTCCTTGCTGCGGCTCTGACGATCTCGTCGTTGCCAGTGATCGCCAAGATCCTGTCGGAACTTCGGCTCCTGCGGCGCAACTTCGGCCAACTCACGCTTGCGGTGGCCATGGCGAACGACGTCATCGGGTGGATCATTCTCGGCGTGATCGCCGGAATGGCAGGCTCGGGAAACCTCGACATCAGCCGGCTCGGCCAAACACTACTGTGGCTGACGTTGTTCCTCGTGGCGTCCGCCGTCGTCGGTCAACGACTGGTCGATGCTGTGTTGCAGACACTACGACGCCTCAACACGGGCATGAGTGGGTGGGTCACGGTCGTGGTCAGCTTCACGCTTGCGCTCGGAGCGATCACTCAGGCACTGGGGGTCGAAGCGATCCTCGGAGCGTTCATCGGTGGCATCTTGATCGGTCGGTCGCGGTACGCCAAACGCGAAGTCGAAGAGCAGATCGAAGTGTTCACCACATCGGTCGTAGCGCCTGTGTTCTTTGCCACCGCCGGCTTACGAGTGGATCTGGGATCCCTCGCCGACTCGGAAGTGTCTGTCTGGGTGTTCGCCATCATCTTCGCTGCGAGTGCGTCGAAATTCATTGGATCGTGGGTTGGTGCACGCGCGTCTGGTCTGGCCAACCGAGAAGGCTTCGCGCTCGGCGCCGCTCTGAACGCCCGAGGTGCTCTCGAAATCGTCATCGCCACGGTGGGCCTGTCGTTGGGCGTGCTCAACGAGGCCTCGTACACGATCGTGGTCATCATGGCGATCGTGACCTCGGTGATGGCGTCGCCGTTGCTGCGGCGCATCGTTCGCGACTGGCCCGGTTCGCCTGAAGAGGAGACGCGGCTGAAGCGCGAAGCACAGTTGGCCAAGAACGTGTTGCTGAAACCCGGACGCATGCTGTTCCCTTCTGCTGGTGGCCCGGTGTCGGATTACGCGGCGCGCGTGCTGTCTGCGGCGCTCCCACCCGAGACGGCCGTCACCATCGCCAACCTCGGCGTCGAAGACCCGGTGCAACTCGTCGGCACAGTGCAGCAGTTCGACGGACGCAAGGTCGAATCCGCCCGAGTCGTGCGGGGTGACGCAGTGATCTCGGTGTTGCGCCAGGCGGGCATGGGCTACCAGATGCTCGCATCTGGCACGCAAGCCATGTCGACTGACGAGTTGTCGGAGATCGTCGCGGCGATGCTCACGGCATCACCGCTACCGGTGGTGCTGGTCCGGCCAGCCGCGTCGCCTCGCCCTCAGATTCGCCACCTCATGCTGCCGATGTCGTCGAGCCTCCCAGCGCGGGCCGCCACAGAATTTGCGATCGCGGCGTCTGCGCGACTTGGCGCCCGACTCGACTTGCTGCATGTGCTCGACGTCGACGACGACGACCACGATGAAGACCACGACGGCGACCACGACGCCAACCGTCCATTCGCACGTGTCGCCAGCTTGGCGGGCCTGGCACGGCACAACGACGACGACCTGTCCCACAAACTGATGGCATCGGTTTCGAGCGCAGCACATGCCAGCAATGTGTGGCCGCGGCGGATCCATGTGGCACACCGGTCGCGCGGTATCGCAATCATCGAGACGGCCCGTCGCCGTCAGACCGACCTGGTCGTCATCGGCGTGGAGGCACGCGACATCGCCGGCGCGGTGTACCTCGGTCAAACGGCCACGCATCTCCTCGCAGCGTCAGACATCGGCCTTGCGATCGTCGCCTACGGGCCTCGATGACGCCAATGGGTGACGCGATGGAGCCGTCACATCTGTTCGTATACGGCTCGCTACTGCCCGGCGCCGAGTCATGGGAGGTGCTGGAGTCGTTTGTGGACGGGGACGGCACGCCCGATTCGGTGAGCGGCGAGTTGTTCGACACCGGGCTCGGCTACCCCGCTGGGGTCGTTGACGAACGAAGCCCACACACCGTGTACGGGCGAACGTTTCAACTCGTTGCGACGCGATCGGCGGAGGCCCTCGCAGTGCTCGACGAGTTCGAAGATGTGGCTGACGGCTTGTTTCACCGTGTCGTCGTTACCACTGCGATGGGTCGGTCGGCCTGGGTGTACGTGTGCGGGGCTCGCCTAACTCTGACACCGATCCCGTCTGGCGATTGGTTGCTCTACGTCTCATCCTGACACGGCCCAGTTCGGCGGCTCAGCCTGCTAACGATGGGCGTGCGAGTTCAGCAGTTCTGACACCGCCAACGTGATCTTGCGGGCGGTTGGGAGATGGAGATACTCGTTCGGGCCGTGCGCGTTGGCGTCGGGCCCCAGAGCTCCGGTCACCACGAACTGGGCGTCGGGGAACCGCGCGCCCAGCATGCCCATGAACGGGATCGAGCCGCCCTCGCCAAACATTCGTGACGGCGCGCCGAATGCGGAGTTCGATGCCACTTCGAGCGCATCGAGCAGCCAGGGCTCGGTCGTGGGTGCGTGCCAGCCGTCGGCGTTGCCATGCATCGCCACCGTCACTTGTGCTCCGTATGGCACATCGGTGGTGAGGCGTTCGACCAGTTCGTCGGTGACCAGTGCTGCATCCGCCGTGGGCGGGATACGCAACGACAGCTTCAGTGTGGTGCTCGGCCGCAAGACGTTGCCAGCCCGATCGGTGGGCGGCAGCCCGGCAGCGCCGACCACGCTGAGCGCTGATCGCCACGTGCGTGCCAACAACTGCTCGGCACCATCGTCGGTGGCTGGGCGCGCACCGTCGACGAACGGGTACTGGTCGGCGAGGTTCCCGATCTCCGATGCGGTGGCCTGTGCCTGGTGGATGCGCTCACCAGGAATCTCTACGGTGCACGAGGGCAGGAGCACGCGCCCGGACGCTTCGTCTTCGATGCGCGACAGCAGCATTCGAGAGATACGAAACGAACTCGGCACCATGCCCGACACATCGCCCGAGTGCAAGCCTTCGGTGACGATGGCGACCGTGACGTCGGCGACCAGGATGCCGCGCAGCGATGTGGTGACCCACAGGCGGTCGTAGTCGAGGCATCCCGAGTCGAGACACACCACGAGCGACGGCGTACCCATGACTTCGGCCAGTGCGTCCACGTGTGCTGGAAGGTCGGGAGAGCCTGACTCTTCGCTCGCTTCGATCAGCACGACACACCGAGCGTGGCTGCCACCAGCAGCGCGTACCGCCTCGATCGCGGTGAGGCTCGCAAAGACGGCGTAACCGTCGTCGGCGCCGCCGCGACCATACAGGCGATCCCCTTCGATGACCGGAGTCCACGGCCCCAGCCCTTCTCGCCAGCCTTCCATCTCGGGTTGCTTGTCGAGGTGGCCGTAGAGCAGAACGGTGTCGCCCTCGGTCTGGCCACCACCGCTTGATGGCTCGCCGAACGCCGGCACGACGACCACGATCACGGGAGTGCGACCGGGCAACTCGTGAACTTCTACCGTCGCACCGTCGATGTTGCGACCCCGACACCAGCCGCTGATGAGGTCGACCGCTTCTTGCATGTGCCCGTGTTCCCGCCACTGGGCATCAAACGACTCACTCACGTTCGGGATCCGTACGAAGTCGACGAGCACCGGCAAGAAGTCGTCCCACGCAGCATGGACGTGTTCGGCAGCAGCGAGAGGCAGGGTCATGGGCGTACGGTAGCCCTGCCCGATCC
>JBBREA010000026.1:0-31134 GCA_038203385.1 Acidimicrobiales bacterium
GCACTGCTCTACACCGTGGTGTTCGTGGCCCTGAGCGCACGTACCCACCGGGCATTGGTGATCGGGCTGATCTACGTGTTCGTCTGGGAGGCCATCCTCGCGAATCTGTTCTCCGGTCTGCGGTGGATCTCGATTCGCGAATACTCGATCGGTTGGGCGCACACCGTCATGGACGATGTGGCCGGTTCGTTCACTTCCCATCTCGGCGTTGGCGTTACCGTCATTGGCTCGCTGGTCGTGATCGTGGCGTCGTTCTTTCTCGGCAGTCGGGCACTCGAGCATTTCGAAATCGGCGAACGCGCCTAGGGGCCTGCGAGACCTCTAGGCTCGCAACCATGGCGACTGGGCGCTCTGGGATGTCGGCGTTCGACAAGTGGCTCGAACGAGTCGTGTTCGGTTCATTCGTGGCCACGATGGTCGGCGAGTGGTGGATCTTGCGAAAGCGACCCATGCGCGAGTCCGGTGACTTCGACCCTGCTACCGGCGACGAGCTGACCCACACGTCACTTCCAGCGGACGAACTCGTCGCTGTTGGTTACGAACCACGCGACACTGCTGCCAGCTTGGCCATGTTGACCGGCAGTCTCGTGATGGGCGAGGTCGTGTGGGGCCCGTTCAACCGACGACTCGACCGGCTCGCATACAAACACCGACGATCCAATGCCAGTTCGCTCGGCCGCGGGGTGGGAGGTTTCCTCGCAGCCCTCGTGCTCTGGGACTTCCTGTACTACTGGGAGCACCGCTGGATGCACCGGGTGCGGGTGCTGTGGGCCCATCATGTCACTCACCATTCGAGCCAGCACTACAACTTGTCCACGGCGCTTCGGCAACCCTGGTCCACGGTGCTGACCCACTGGATCTTCGTGCCCATGCCACTCGCCGGTTTCACACCCGCCATGACACGTCGCGCCGCTGAAATCAATCTGCTGTATCAGTACTGGATCCACACCGAAGCTGTCGATCGTCTCCCTGCGAAGTACGAGAAGTGGTTGAACACCGCATCCCATCACCGTGTGCATCACGGCGCCAACCCGCAATACATCGACCGCAACTACGGCGGGATCTTGATCGTGTGGGACAAGTTGTTCGGAACGTTCGAGCCCGAGATCCGCAAGGTGAAGTACGGGCTGACGAAGAACATCAAGACGTTCAACCCGCTCACGATTGGTTACCACGAGTTCCTGGCCATCGCCCGGGATGTGAAGAGCGCCGAGTCCACCGGCGCCAGAGTGGGTTACGTGCTGCGGGCGCCGGGCTGGCAACCGCAAGCCGCCTGACGGGCTGCGGCTACCAGAGTGGTAGCTCGGGAATGCCGTAGGTCGTACACAGACCGGCACCCGTGACTGCCACCATCGCTGCGACGCACACCACGGCCCCAAGTTTCTGGATACGCGTGGGAGACGACAACGATGGTGCAGGCATGTACCACACAGGCAACAACTCGGCTCGGTCGCGGTGACCGTCGTTGAATGGCACGGCGTCGGGCAGGATCGGCGTGTCCGGATCGGCTGCCAGCGCCTCCTGAGTCAACTCCCAGTCGGTGAGTTCCACCTTTGAATCCTACGCCGATAGCTTCGCTCGGGTGACGTCGCCCCGTTCGTTTCCCCAGTCGCGCTACACCGCTCCACCGGGAGCTTGCGAGATCATTCTCGTGCGCCACGGCGAGTCTGCGCCGTTCGTAGAGGGTGCCGCCTTTCCCCTGACCGGCGGTCACGGTGACCCGCCACTCGCGCCAGAAGGCCACGAGAGCGCTGCACTCATGGCGCAACGACTCGTGGCCACGGAAGAGCGAATCGCAGCGATCTACGTCACCACGTTGCACCGCACCCATCAAACTGCTGCTCCGCTTGCCGTGGGACTTGGTATCCAGCCCGTCGTCGTGCCCGAGTTGCGAGAAGTGTTTCTCGGTGATTGGGAGGGTGGCGAGTTTCGCCGACGAGCCGCGGACCTCGACCCGATCATCGCGCGGGTGCATGACGAACAACGTTGGGACGCAGTGCCTGGGGCGGAAACGACCGACCAGTTGAGTGCGCGGGTACGGGCTGGAATCGAGCGAATCGCGTCCCATCACGCAGGTGAGACCGTCGTCGCCGTGGTGCACGGCGGGGTCATCGGCCAGATCATCGGAATTGCCACCGGCGCCAGCGGCTTTGCGTTCGCAGGAGCCGACAACGCCTCCATCTCGCATCTCGTGGTGACCGCCGATCGGTGGATCATCCGATGCTTCAACGACACCAGCCACCTCTGGCCAACGTTCAGCAACGTGGCCAGAGGTGGCTGATCGGGTTCGGTGTGGATCCTTCTTGATCAGATTTTCTTGGTCACTGCGTCAACGGCGTCGTTGACCTTGTCCTTGGCCTTGTCGACGCCGTCTTTCACTTTGCCGGCGGCTTCATCTTTCTTACCGTCGTTGCGAAGGCTGTCGTTGTCGGTGAGATCACCGACGGCCTGCTTGGTGCGGCCCTTGACCTTGTCGAATTCTCCGCTCATCGTGAGCTCCTTTCGTTGAGTAGCAACGAAATACCCGACCACGAAGGTGTTCAAACGGACTTTTCATACTGACGTTGTCTCATACTGACTTTGTCCAGGTGGTCACCGCATGGGAGTGCTGGAACCCATGGCGCGCCACGTTTCGCTCCGAGTCGCCGCCAACCACCGTGGAGGTGACCGCCAGGTCGCAGCCCTGTTCGTGCGCTTCGGCGAGGCGCAGCTGAATGGCGGCCGCTTGCACGCCCCGGCGACGTTGGTCGGGGAGTACCGACATACCGCCCAACGTTGCCAGACCATCGCGAAGCGTCAGCGCACAGGTTGCAACAATCGCTCCGGTCGCCACCTCCCGGACCAGCAGGAGTGATGAGCCGGGCGCCTGCGATGCAGCTTCGGCGAACGCATTGCTGGCACGCCGACCAATCGCACCTCTGTGACCCCAGCCGAGCGCAGCGGCGCGTTGCCATTCGTGTAACGCGTCGCTCGTCGCAACTGTTTCGAGCGCGAATCCGGCGGTGGTCACGGACTCGTCGTGCGCCTCCGCGCCGAGAACCATCACGCCCACCGAGACGGCTGAGTCGGGCTGGTAGCCGCTGGCGAGCAGCAGTTCACGACTGCCAGCCTCGGCGAACGCTGGAAGATCGACTGCGGGAGCAACACCGACCAGGCGGGCCGCCATCTCGAGTTGATCGAGGTGGTCCGCGCCGAGTGGAACATCGATCCCAGCACCTTCGAGACGGTTCACGAACATGCCGGGACCACACAACACGGCCCAGCCATCTGCGACTCCCGAGATCGTGGTTCCCCAGGATGGGTCGATTTCGGACAGGGCGGTGGCAAGTGCGACCGAGTCGGCTGTCATCGTGCGAGTCACCCGCACAGGCACAGGCACAGGCAATTGATTACCCGGTTGTGGGGGTCTTGCGTTGGTTCAACAGCTGACTGACCAACTTGCCGTCGGCCTGACCCTTACTTGACTTCATGATGTGACCGACCAGGGCTCCCATGGCCTTGCCGTCGCCGGCACAGAACTTCGCCCATGCGTCAGGCTCGGCGTCGATCGCGGCGTCGATCAGTGAACCCAGCTCGCTGGTGCCCATCGCCTCAAAGCCCAACGCAGCTGCAAGTGCCTTGGCGTCGCCACCTCGGTCTGCGAGCAATCGCTCGATCAAGGTCTTCGCCTGGGTGGCAGTGACCTCGTTGGCAACTTCCATGGAGGTCAGCACCGCAAGGTCGGCGGCTGGTACCAACGGCTCGGCCGGCTGCTCGGCAAATGCTTGCTGCACGTGCACGACCGCACGGCCGACATCGCCTCCTGCCGCCGCCACAGCCAACACGTAGTCGTCTTGCCCTCGCTCGACGATGACCGCAACGGACTCGGCGCCTGCTTCGAGACCAGCGGCTTCTGCCAGGCGCACTCGGCGCGCAGCCGGGAGCATGGGGAGCGATGCGCGAACCGACTGGATCCAATCTGCCGACGGCTCCACCGGCACCAAATCGGGCTCGAGGAAGTAGCGGTAGTCGTCGGCGTCTTCCTTGTCTCGCAGCGTGTGCGTACGACCCTCGCCGTCGCTCCAATGGCGCGTTTGCTGACGCACCGCCTCACCGTGTTCCAACAGCTGAATCTGACGCCGCGCTTCGTACTCGATCGCGCGACCGACGGACCGCACGGAGTTGACGTTCTTCACTTCGCAGCGCGTGCCCAGTTCGCTTCCGGGGCGACGCACGCTGACGTTTGCGTCGACCCGCATGGAGCCTTCCTCCATCTTCGCGTCGGATGCACCGATTGCGAGGAGGATCGCCCGCAGTTCGCTGACGTATGCCTTGGCTTGCTCGGGTGACCGAATGTCGGGCCGACTGACGATCTCTACCAGCGGCACTCCGGCCCGGTTGAGATCGATGAGGCTGTACTCAGCTCCGGCGACGCGTCCGTCGGCACCGCCGATGTGCGTGGACTTGCCTGCGTCCTCTTCCATGTGTGCCCGCTCGATGCCGACTCGGCTGCCATCTGGCAGATCGAGGTAGCCGTCGATGTTGAGCGGTTCGTCGAGCTGGCTGATCTGGAAGGCCTTCGGCATGTCGGGGTAGAAGTAGTTCTTGCGGGCAAAGGTGCAGCGTTGCACGGTGCAATTCAGGGCCAGCCCGATCCGCATGGCGAGTTCCACCGCGTGCCGGTTGAGCACGGGCAGTGCGCCGGGGAGGCCTAGGGTGACCGGGTCGATGTTGGTGTTCGGCTCGTCGCCAAACCTGTTCGGCGACGCCGAGAACAACTTCGTGCGCGTGGCGAGCTCCACGTGCACCTCGAGGCCGACCACCATCTCCCAGCCATCGAAGGTCCAGGCAGGTGATTTCATGGCTGCTGTGCTCATGACGCCGCCCGTTCGAGTCCTGCGGCAACCTGCAGCATCACTGGCTCACCGAGCGAGGGGGCGAGGATCTGCACTCCCACTGGCAGGCCGTCATCTCCCACGCCGAACGGCACCGTCATGGCTGGATGTCCGGTGAGATTGGACGGAATCGTGTAGGTGTCGCACAGATACATGGCGAGTGGGTCGGAGGTCTTGGCGCCGAGGGGGAACGCCGTCGTCGGCGCCGTGGGCGTGAGCATGACGTCGCAGTGCTGGTACGCAGCATCGAAGTCTTGGGTCATCAGTCGCCGAATTCGCAATGCTTTGCCGTAGTAGGCGTCGTAGTACCCGGCCGACAAGGCGTAGGTGCCCAACATGATGCGGCGCTTCACTTCATCACCGAAGCCGGCGGTACGTGTTGCCATGTACATCGCATCGGTGTCGGCGGCATCGACGCGGAGCCCGTAACGCACCCCGTCGTACCGGGCAAGGTTCGAGGACGCCTCGGCAGGGGCGATGATGTAGTAGGCGGTGAGCCCATAGGTGAACGCAGGCACGGTGACGTCGACGATGGTCGCGCCCGCCGCAGCGAGCGCGGCAAATGCAGCGTCGAGGCGGGCGGAGACGTCGTCATCTGCGCCAGCCGGGAGGTCGGTGATGCGCCCCACTCGGAGACCGGCCACGCCGCGCTCGAGAACAGCCGAGTAATCAGGGAGGGCCTCGGGAATCGACGTGGAATCGGCCGGGTCGTGCCCGCTGATGACCTGCAAGGTGAGTGCCGCATCAGCGACGGTGTGCGTGAATGGGCCGATCTGGTCGAGGCTGGAAGCGAACGCCACCAGCCCGAAACGACTGACCCGCCCGTAGGTGGGCTTCACGCCCACCACGCCGCACAGCGCCGCCGGTTGGCGGATCGATCCACCGGTGTCGGACCCAAACGACAAGGCGGCGAAACCTGCTGCTACTGCTGCGGCCGAGCCGCCAGACGAGCCGCCGGCGACGCGGGACGTGTCGAGCGGATTGAGCGTCGGCCCGAACGCCGAGTTCTCGGTGGACGACCCCATCGCGAACTCGTCGAGATTGGTCTTGCCCACCGTGACAGCGCCGGCTGCGGCCAGACGCGTGACCACGGTGGCGTCGTACGGCGGCTTCCAGCCAGCCAGAATTTTGGACGAACAGGTAGTCGGCACTCCGCGCGTGCACATGTTGTCTTTGAGGGCGATCGGCACACCGGCCAGCGGGCCGGGGTCACGGCCAGCGTGCACGTCGGCATCGATGGCCGCAGCCCGCTCCCGAGCATCGTCGGCAAGCACGAGGTTGAACGCATGAACTTCGCCTTCACGTGCACTGATGACCGCCAGGTACTCTTCCAACACGGCGACCGCACTGAGGGTGCCGGACCGCACGCCGGCAGCGATCTCGAGAACGGTTCTGGGCTGGTCGGCCATCAGGACGCTCCTCCGCCTGATGGCACACGGAACCTGCCGCCGTCCGCCTCTGGCGCCGCTGCGAGCACCTCATCACGATCGAGCGTGTCGGCCTCGACGTCTTCACGCATCACGTTCACCAGGTGATACGGCTGCGTCATCGGCGCGATCTGCGTGAGGTCGAGTTCGTCGATGTCGTCGAAATGTTCGAGCATGCCACCCAACTGGTCGGCTGCAACGCGGAGTTCGTCGGTGGTGAGTGCAAGCCGAGCGAGCTTGGCGACATGGGCAACTTCGTCGATCGTGAGACGGTCAGACACGAGGTCCGAGGCTAGTTGTGTTGGAGGATCTTGCGACGTACGGTCGGCTCATGGTTGACGAGAAGCCGATGACGATCTTCAGGTGGATCTTCGGTAAGCACGTGCCTCGCCAGCCAGACCCCAATCGGTCAGCCGCGGTTGCGAAAGTGCCGCGCTGGCAGGCAGAAATGGCCATCGAGGCGTTGGCAGATGCGGGTATCGAAGCCACGTTCGCCGACGACTTCACGGCGTATCTCACCACCACCAGCCATCAAACCACCGTGACGGTGTTCGCGATGGAACCCGACGTGTCGGCAGGGCGCGCAGTGCTCGCCACCCTCGTCGGAGGCACCGACAACACAGCGCCACCGGTCATCCGACCCATCGATCCGGTGAGCGACGACGACGTCGCATTGCTTCGGGCAATGTTGTACGAGGCGCTGTTCGTACCACCGAGCGCACCACCGTTTCCGACCGACATCGTCGACTCGCCCGAGTTGGCGCGGTACATCGCTGGCTTCGGCTCGCAGCCAACCGATCGAGGTTGGTGCGCCGAAGCCTTCAGCGGCGAACTGCTCGGTGCAGCGTGGGCGCGCCAACTCCACGGTCGCGGCGCTGGCTACGGCTATGTCGACGACGACACTCCCGAGTTGACGGTTGCGGTCACAGCAGCACAACGCGGTCGCGGGCTCGGCACCGGCTTGCTGACCGCACTGATCGACGAGGTCGGCCGTTGCAGCCTCAGTTGCGATGTGCGCAACCCAGCGGTCGCTCTGTACGAACGGTTGGGGTTTGTGACCGTCCGTACAGACGGCCACACCCTCGTGATGCTGCGCCGGTGACGTCAGGGTGCCTGGTCGGCGAGTAGCGCCTCGGCAGCTGCTACCACGAGCGCAGGATCGATGTCGTCGCTGAAGCCGACGATGAACGGCGCCTGCGCCTCGAACACGATGACCGAAATCTGACCCACCTGCTCGTCACCAGAGACGAGGCAGGCAATCCGGCGAGGCCCACGCGGTCAGGACGGTGCCACCGTTGGTTTCGAGACAGAACCGTCGGTTTCGTCGGAACCGCGTGCTGCGAGGAAGACCACGAAGCGCAAGCGGCAACGGCGAGCGGGCGAACAACGTTGCGTGTCGTCCCACGAGGCTGACCGATCCGAGTCGCCAGCCCGAACCAGTTTCAGCCCGAACCAATTTCAGTTGGAAGCTTCCGCCTCGAACCCGATGTCATCGCTCGATTCAATGTCGTCGTCCGTCGCTGGGTCCTCAGATACCTCGGGCCATTGCCGACGGTCGAGCAGCAACCACAGCGCCCCGCCGACGATGGCTGCGAGCGCGACCCACTGGTTGAGGCGCAACCCGCCACCCACGTGGGCAGCATCGATACGAAGGCCCTCGATCCAGAAGCGGCCGCTTCCGTAGCCGATGAGATATGCCGCCATCAGGCGGCCAGGACCCAGTTTGAAGGTGCGGTCGATCCACAGCAGCAGACCGCACAGACCCAGGTTCCACAGCGACTCGTAGAGGAAGGTGGGATGGAAGGTGGTGCCTGACGCATACCCGGCTGGAAGATGCTCGTCGTCGATCTCGAGCGCCCACGGCAAGTCGGTTGCTCGACCGAAGAGCTCTTGATTGAACCAGTTGCCCCAGCGACCAATGGCTTGGGCGAGCGGAATGGCCGGCGCAGCGCAGGTGAGCAACACACCGGCAGGAATGCCCCGGCGACCGCCAACCCACACACCCACGAGGATGCCGGCGAGGAGGCCACCGGGAATGCCCAGGCCGCCCTCCCAGATCTTGGGAATCTTGCCCAGATCGTCGTCGAATCTGCTCCAGTCGGTCGCAACGTGATAGAGCCGCGCACCGATGATTCCGGCGCCGACACCCCACATGCCGATGGCGCTGGCATCATCGGCGTTGCCGTATCCACGACGTTCCAGCTGGCGGCCCAGCAGCCACACTGCGGCGATCACACCGAGGGCGATGCACAAGCCGTACATACGAAGGTTGAGCGGACCGATCGAGATGGAGCCGGTAGAAGGGCTGGGCAGCGAAGCGACCAAGCCTGCCAACGACGTGTGGGGAAACAACATCAGTTCAAGCTTCGCACGAAGGACACGCTCTCATCGTGCACCAGATCGCGGTCGAAGTCTCGAGTGGCAACATGAAAGCTCCGCTCGAGCCAAGTATGCACGACGTCGCCACCCCACGCGCTTGCCAGATACTCGCTGTCTGCAGGGTCGACCACGTGATCCTGACGCGAGGTGAACAGCCGTAACGGCATCGTCATCTCGGTGAACTTGTCGGTGAGCGGGCTGACGCCGTCGATCAGCAAAGACTGCAACGGAGCGAGCGGCGTGCCCGAATAGGCGATGTCCGCTGAGTCGGGATCAGCGATGTCGGAGCC
Organism: Acidimicrobiales bacterium; assembly: GCA_038203385.1. Lineage (GTDB taxonomy): Bacteria > Actinomycetota > Acidimicrobiia > Acidimicrobiales > Ilumatobacteraceae > Ilumatobacter. Next base: position 8,971 of record JBBREA010000026.1, read on the forward strand.
CTCACCCGGAACCACTGCGAAGCCATCGTCGATGTACTCGGCGATCATCGCCATCGTCTCGGGGTCGCGTCGTTGGGTCAACGGGTTGATACACACGACGCCACGCACGTCCGGGTGTCGCTGGGCCAGTGCCAGAGCCAGAGTGGCTCCCATGCTCTGGCCCACCAACACGACAGTGTCGACCCGAGACACGAGACGAACGTAAGCCGACTCGGCAGCTTCGAACCAATCATGCCAGCGCGTGGCGAGCATGTCCTCCACTGCGGTGCCGTGCCCTGGTAGTCGGGGGAGCTCGACGTCGAACCCGGCCAGCGCCAAGGCGTCGGCCAGGCCGCGAACCGAGGCAGGACACCCGGTGAAGCCATGGATGACGACCGCACCGGTCGCGGCGCCCGCCGAGTACGACCACGATTCACATCCGGCCACCAGTTCCGCATTCATTGCAGGCCCATTCACGCTTCGGTTCTACCACCCTGCTCGCTCGACGGCTTGACCCGACGGTCAAGTCGCGGCTGTACTGACGACGTGGAACCGCGGCAACTCACCGAGCAAGGCCGACAACGCAAACAACAGATCGTCGACGCGGCCATGGTGTTGTTCGCCGAACGCGGGTACTCCTCCACCCGCATCAGCGACATCTGCGAACGGGCCGGCGTCGCCAAAGGACTCTTCTACTGGTACTTCCCCACCAAACTCGATCTGTTCTCCGAGCTCGTTCGGACGATGCGGCAGCAACTGCGTCGGGCACAAGCCAGCGCCGCCACCCCCAATGCAGATCCGCTCACACGCGTTCGCCAAGGCGCTGAAGCAAGCGTGCGCTTCATGGCCGAACACTCGCACTACTTCGAACTCCTCGACGTAGAGCGCGCCGACCCGGCGATTGCGGCGGTCCTTCGCTCGGGGAGCAGTGTCTACCGCGCTGACGTCGAAACGCTCGTGAAAGAAGCCCAGTCCGAGGGCCTCATTGCCGATGCCAACCCGCATCTCATGGCTGTCGGAGTCCTCGGCGCTGTCGCTGCGTTCGACAGTGCGCGTCGGTCGTCGAAGATCGACGTGTCGCTCGACGAACTCGCGGCAACAGTTGGCGAGTGGGTCGAAAAAGCCCTGCGCGCGCCCTGACTCCAAGTGTCAGGCGATCTGACCGCCGAGTTCGGTATCGCGTGCCGATAGTACCGCCACGAACGCGTCCACGATGTCTGGGTCGAACTGAGCTGCTCGGCCAGACATGATGAACCGTGCGGCCTCCACCGGCGCCCACGCCCGCTTGTACGGCCGCCTGCTACACAAGGCGTCGTAGACGTCGGCCACTGCGACGATGCGACCCGTGGCTGCGATCGACTCACGTTGAATACCCAGTGGATAGCCCGAACCGTCCCACCACTCGTGATGTGATTGCGCGATCTCGGCCGCCATCTGGAACAACGGCGCCGACGTGGCAGCGAGGATGCGGTGACCCATGCTGGTGTGGGCCTTCATCAGCTCGTACTCCTCGACAGTGAGGGGGCCTGACTTGCGGAGTACGGAGTCAGGAACCGCCACCTTGCCGACGTCGTGCAACCGAGCTGCCATGCGAAGCATCTCACACCACTCCGGCGACCGGCCCATGGCGTGTGCGATCTCAGCTGCCATGTCGCCCACCCGATGGGTGTGTTCGCCGGTGGCGGAATCACGAAACTCCGTGAGGATTGCCAGCTGCTCGAACGCTTCGAGTTGATGCGATGAAATCACCGTGACGGGGTGTTCCCCCGAGCGATCGCCAACCAGGCTCAATTCCATTTCGTGGCTACGCAGCCGCAGAATTTCGGCCTGGTGTCGTGCGGTTGCCGTTTCGTGCGCGACTTGCAGCGTGCGCAACCGCAGGTCGGCTGCGTGGGTGAACATCTGGCGATGCTGCGCGTCGTAGCGCTCACGAGAATCCAGCGCCTCCTCGAAGCGACCGCATCGCTTGAATGCCGTCGCGAGGAGGTCGTTGATCTCGAGTTCGTACTCACGCGAGTCGGTGCGCTCAGACATGTCGAGCGCCGCCTGCAGTACGCCGATTGCATCGTCGAGTGCGCCGCGCCGAATCGCCACGCGTCCTTCGGCCACCATGACACCGAGTTGTGCCGCGTGCGACGGTTCCTGACCCTCTTCGGAGCGTTGAGCCAACACCCGGCGCGCTTCGGAGAAGCACTCCGCAGCTTTCTGATGGTCGGCCAGGCCCATATACGCCTCGGCCAGGTCCGCGAGCAGGTTGGTCACGATCGAGGGCTGGTGTTCGCGGGCGATCTCCACAGCCTTGCGACCCATAGACACGGCGGGGAGGTATTCAGAACGCGACGACCGAATGCGCGCGATGTTGCCCATCACGAGCGCCGCCAGATCGGTGCGCCCGAACGGTTCTGATGCGGCCAGCGCCTGTTCGTACGTGACGATCGCTCGGTCGTTGTCGCCCATCGAGTGATAGATCGCGGCGATGGTGTTCAGAATGTTGCCTGCCTCGACCCCGTCAGTGGCTGACCGGTACAACTCGAGTGAACGCATGCAGTGCTCGAGTGCTTCAGAAAAGTTTGCGGCCTGGTAGTGCACCACGCCCAGCATGTGCACCGCCCACGCCTGTACCGCCGTGGCACCGGTCACGGCGGCGATTTCGCTGGCCTCCATCGCCAAACCGAACGCGTCCTCGGGGTCTCCGTCGGCATGGGCAAGACTCGCAAGGCGGTACAGCGCCTCGGCTTCGCCGACACGATCTTGCTCTGCTCTCGCGACCACGCGCGCCTGAAGGGCATGCTGGCGCGCAGCAACTGGGTTCGTTTCTTGCTCGTTCGCGGCACGTTCCAAGAGTTCCCGAACGTCGCGAGACGCGGTTGGACCACTGGTGACAGCGGCTTCAGATTCCACGCAACAGTATCGGCCGCACCGTGTCCCCACTTGAAGCCTTCTTGATACACCAATCGGTAGTGTCTGCCGATGGCCGGTCCGCGATCTGAGCACAGCCGCCAGATCGAGCGGTCGGCGATCACGGCGCTCGTGCCGGTGATCGCGCTGGTCCCGTTTTGGTTGCTCGCCCTCGCCGCAGTGTGGTTTCCGTTCTGGGTGATCGTAGGCACCCCGTTCTGGTGGTTCCCGGCGGGCTATCTCGTGCTCGGCTTGGCGCTGGCGATTCCGTCGATCCAGATCGCGCTGCTCGGTGCGCTGCTCGGAGCGCGCAAGCCGCGTGACGAGGAGATCGACGTACTCCGACCGACGTGGCGCGACCTTGCCGCCAGGGCGAATCTGCCCCAGACTCGGTATGCGATTCGAGTCATCGATTCTGACGAACTCAACGCGTTCGCTTGCGGCGGCCATCTGATGATCGTCACGTCGTTCGCCCTCACCGAACTCACACCGGAACAGGTCGCCGGAGTGCTGGCTCACGAGCTGAGCCATCACCTCGGATGGCACACCGCGGCGCTGACGCTCGGGCACTGGTTGTCGTTGCCTGTGGTCGTGCTGGCGCGCTTCGGGTTCTTCCTGCAGAACGTCGCCAGCGCTGCGACCGATTCCTACGCAACGCACTCGGCGGCGCTCACCGCGCTCGGTCGCGCGGCAGCGTTGGCGCTCACAGCTGTGTCGTGGGTGTTCTTGGCCGCGCTGTACGCCTCTGATGCGATCGCAAACCTGGTGGGTCAGAGCTCAGAGTTCGAAGCAGACCGTCGCGCAGTGCGGATGGGATACGGGAAGCCGCTCGCGGAGGCACTGCGCGTGGTCATTCGGCATGGCGGCGGCGAACGCCCGATCGGATGGCGAGCCCGCCTCGCCGCCAGTCACCCGCCGGCACGAACCAGAGTCGCCCGCATCGAAGCCATGATGCGGCACCCGAGCCGGTAGTCGCTCACGCAGGGGATCAGCGGATACGTCGCTTCGCTCGTGGTCATTCCGCTATTTCCCCCCGTATCTATTGGCGTCGCCAACCGGAGAGACTCGGCAAGGCCTCCCCTATCCGCTCGGCTCCTGCGCAATGTCGGCGACCACGGCATCGAGCAGCTTCACCAGATCGCGCGGTGCGACGCCGATGTCGAGGCCGCGCTTGCCGCCACTGACGTAGATGGTGTCGAACATCAGGGCAACCTCGTCGACCACGGTGGGGAGTCGCTTGCGCTGGCCGAGCGGGCTGATACCGCCAACGACATATCCGGTCAGCCGTTCGGCGAGCGCTGGGTCGCACATCTCGGCCTTCTTTGCTCCCAGCGCTGCAGCAACCGCCTTCAGATGCAACTTGCCGCTGACGGGCACGATGGCAACCGCTTGCAGAGGTTTCCCACCGGACTCGCACGTGACGACCAGCGTCTTGAAGACCTGATCGCGATCGAGCCCGAGTTTGTCGGCAGCTTCCACACCAAAGTCGTGCAGCGAGTCGCTCCGCTCGTACTCGTGAACCGAGTACCCAAGCCCGGCAGCGATGAGCTCGTTGATCGCAGGAGTCATTGCGCCCAGTTTGGCCGATTGATCATCCGGCTATCTTGCCTTCGATGACTGCCGAGCCGTCTGTGTGGCACCGCCGCGACTTTCGGCTGGCGTGGTTCGCAGGCCTGGTGAACAACACCGGCGACTGGGCGCTCAATGTTGCGCTACCTGTGTACGTGTTCACGGAGACGGGTTCCGGCGCAGCCACTGCGGTATTGGTGGTCTGTCAGGTGCTGTTGGCCGGGATGGTCAGCCCGTTCGGCGGCAACTGGGTCGATCGTTGGAACCTGAGGCGATGCCTCGTTGCCACGAACGTGTTGCAAGCCGCAGCGTTGGTTCCCTTGCTGTGGGTGTCGCCGGGCCGCGTGTGGCCGGCGTACCTCGTGGTCGCCGCCCAGGCAGCACTCACCACCCTGAACGACCCGGCGAACATGGCCATCCTCCCACGCCTCGTCGATAGCGAACAGCTCACCCAAGCCAATGCTGCGTTGGCGGCCGGAATGAGTATGGCCCGTTTCGTGGGCGCACCGTTGGGTGGGTTGACGCTCGCGTTGGGTGGGCTGGAAGCCGTCGTGTTGTTCGACGCAGTGTCGTTCGCGTTGTGCGCCGTGGCGGTTGCGGCGATTCGTGCGCCGACCGACCCGCTGACGTCGGCCGCAACGGCAGGCGACGTGCACGGGCTCGGTGTTCGCGCCGGATTTCGGGCAGTGCGGGCGAACCCGACATTGCGCGTGCAGATACCGCTCTTCGCCGTGGGTCAGGTGGCACAAGGCGGCTTCTTGCTGCTGTTCGTCGTGTTCGTCGTCGACGTGCTCGGGCGCAGTTCCGCCGCCGTCGGCACGATTCGGGGAACGATGGCGATCGGCGCGATGCTGGGGGCGCTGGCAATCGGTCGCGCCGGCAAACGGGTCGACTCGACACGCTTGATCGCAATCGGGTATCTGGGCATGGGATTGACCGCTCTGTTGTTCTGGAACGCGTCATACGTCACCCATTCAGTGGTGGTGATGTGTGTGCTGTTCTCGCTGAGTGGGTTCCCCGGTGCCGCGCTCCAGGTCGGCCAGCACACCACCTTGCAACGTGCCGCTCCGCCTGCGGTGCTCGGGCGTGTGAGCGGCATCTGGCTGATGGCGGACTCCATTGGCACCGCGGTCGGCTCGATCGCCGCCGGATTCCTCGTGGATCGAACGTCGGTGATGTTGCTCCTCAACGTCCACGGGGCGATCTCGATCTCATGCGCTGTGTTCGCCGCGATGTTCCTCCACAGCCCGAGTAGCGCTACCGCCGATGCAACAGCACAGGTCGCAACGTGATCCGCCTCGCTGAAGATTTCTTCGGGCGTGATGCTGTGGTCGTTGCTCCCGACCTGTTGAACAAGCGGTTCGTGTGGGGCGAATGCGCCGGGCGAATCATCGAGGTCGAGGCCTACACGTCTGATGATCCTGCCAGCCATTGCTACCGCGGGCGAACGGCCCGGAACGCAGTCATGTTCGGTCCGCCCGGAAGGTTGTACGTCTACTTCACCTACGGCATGCATCACTGCGTCAACATTGCAACCGGATCGGACGGTGACGGTCAAGGCGTGCTCATTCGGTCAGTAGTGCCAGTTGCAGGGATCGAAGTGATGCGTGCCCGGCGCGGCGACCGACCGGATCGATCGCTCGCCGATGGCCCGGGGAAGCTGGCGCAAGCGTTCGGAATTGACCTCAGCGTCGATGGCGAACTCGCTCTCGTCTACGACGATGGCTGTCAACCTCCGCCCAGCCCGATTGTCGGTCCGAGAGTCGGTATCTCGAAAGCAGTCGATTGGCCGCGTCGGTTCCGGACGCCCCAGTGATTGAGCGTAAGGTCCGTTCGGTGCGCATCACGTCCGACCCGTCGACTGACCCGGCCGACTACGATTTTTCGCATCGGATACGTGTGCGCTTTGCCGAGACCGACGCGATGGGGATCGTGCATCACGGCCGGTACTTCCCGCTCCTCGAAGAGGCACGGGTCGCTTACCTTCGTCACATCGGGCATCCGTATCAAGAGTTGCGGGCAGACGGTGACATGGCGGTGCTCGAAGTGTCGCTGCGGTACCGGCAGGCTCTGCGGTTCGACGAGTTGGTCGACGTCCACGTTGCGTTGCACGACGTCACCCGCACCACCTTCCAGATGCACTACGCGCTCACCGTCGACGACGAGGCGGGCGTGTCGCGAGTGAGGGCCACCGGCGTCACCGCACACGGTTGTCTCACGCCCGACGGCCGCCCCACACGATTGCCGACGTGGCTGGTCACCATGGGCCAGCACGGGGCACTTGGTTGATACCCCAGGGGGTAGGTTGGTATACCCCCAGGGGTACCGGTATGGTTGCGTCCATGGAACTGCCCGAAGCGACCATCGACGACGTGATGAAGCGGCTACGCCGCGTGGAAGGCCAGGTGCGCGGCGTCCAGCAGATGCTGGCTGACCAGCGCGACTGCCGAGACGTCGTCACCCAACTCTCGGCGGCGAGCAAGGCGCTGGATCAGGCAGGCTTCGTGCTCGTGGCAGCAGGCCTTACGTGGTGTCTGCAAGACCCCGAGCGTTCCAAAGCAGACGGGTACGACGTCAGCGACGTCCAGAAGATGTTCACGAAGCTCGCCTGAGGCATGGCCATGTCTGTTCTCACTCCTGCTCCTCCCGCCACGACTCCTACCCCCATCACACGTCCCGGGATCCTCGCCCGCATGGGTGGGTACAGCGCCCGCCATACCCGTCGGGTCATCCTGTTCTGGGCGGCTTTCGTGTTCGCCGCCGCTCCGCTCGCCGTCACGTTGACGTCGGTGCTTTCGGGCGCCGGCTGGGATGCACAAGGCTCAACCGCCGAACAGGTGCGCCTGGAACTGCGCGAGACCTTTCCCGAACTCGGCGCCGAAGCGGCGATCGTCGCCTACCGTCAAGACACCGCGATCAACCTTGATCCCGCTGGCCTGGAATCGCTCATCGTCGCGCTGCAGGGCAGCCCTGGAACTACCGCGGTGATCGACCCATTGACGCAGCCCGCCGAGGCCGGCTTGTTCAGCGCCGACGGCCGTGCCGCGCTCGTTCCCGTTGTGCTGGAAGCCACAGAAGATGCCGACCTACCGGAGTCGGCGGGGCTCGTGATGAAGACCGTCGCTGCCGTCGAGCTACCCGGTGGCGCCCAAGCCGACGCGACCGGCGAATGGGCCGTGTGGCACGACTTCAACGAGACCAACGAGAAGGCGCTGCACAAAGCTGAGTTGCTGTCCGGGTTGCCAACCTTGATCCTGCTGTTCATCGCGTTCGGATCCGCGATCGCGGCCGGTATCCCGCTCATCCTCGCCGTGTCGGGGATCGCCGTCGGGTTCGCAACTCTGAACCTGGCGACGCACATCACGCCGCTGTCGGTGTGGTCGATGAACTTCTCGATGATGATCGGTCTCGCCGTTGGCATCGACTACAGCCTCTTCATCGTCTCGCGATACCGAGAGGAACGCGCCGACGGGCGCAACGCCGCCGATGGCATCGCGGCAACACTCGCCACCGCTGGCAAGGCGGTCTTCCTTTCCGCGCTCACCGTCGTGCTGTCGCTCGCTGCCATCTTCATCGTGCCGATCATGGTGTTCCGGTCGATGGCACTCGGCATGATTCTGTCGGTGGTGGCCACAGCGGCCGCGTCGCTCACCTTGTTGCCCGCCGTGCTCGTCGCCCTGGGTGACCGAGTTCTGGTGGCCAAAGGCGAAAAGAACGCTGACCGTGCCGCCGAAGGTCGTTGGACCCGTTGGACCGCTCGCGCCATGAAGCGCCCCGTCGTCACACTCGTCACCGGGCTCGGGCTGCTGCTCATCCTGGCTGCACCCGCCGTCGGCATGCGCCTCGGAATGCCAGCAGCGGGCGTCGTCGATCGCGGCTATCAAAGTCGCGACGGTTACGACGCGGTCGTCGAGTATTTCGGCCCGGGTGCGCCAGCACCGATGTTTGCCACCGTGCCAGCCGAACAGGCACAAGCTGTCGTCGACAGTGCCTTGGCCGAGACCGGCGTCGTCGACGCGAGGATCGTGACTGCCGCCGCCGAGAACGGTCGCACGGTCGTTCGGATCACACCGTCGACCACCGTCGACTCCACAGAAACCGCCGACCTAGTCGAGCGACTTCGAGCCGAACTGCAGGTGACCGCCCCCGACGCCCTGCTCGGCGGGCCCGGCACCCAGAACACAGACCTCACGAGCGCATTGCTCGGCAGCGCTCCGTTCGCCGTGGCGGCGATCATGATCGTCGCCTTTGTATTGCTGCTGGTGGTCTTCCGAAGTTGGGTCATCGCTGCCACATCGATCTTGTTCAACCTCGTGGGCGTCGCTGCCAGCTTCGGTTTCGCAACCCTCGTGTTTCAACATGGGTATGGGGCAGACCTGATCGGCATCGAGCACCAGGGATTCGTGAACGCATGGGCCCCTCTGTTCTTCTTCGCACTGCTGTTCGGGTTGTCGATGGACTACCAGTTGTTCCTCCTGGCTGCGATCAAGGAACGCAGGGACGCCACCGGCGACGCTCGCGCCGCAGTTCGCGAAGGGGTGGCCCGAACGGGCCGTCCCATCACCAACGCCGCACTCATCATGATCGTTGTGTTCATCGCATTCGGCGTCACCGGCCCGATTCCGCCCACCGAGTTGGGCATCACGTTGGCAGTCGCCGTCCTGCTCGACGCAACCGTCATTCGAATGATGCTCGTGCCGTCGGTACTCGGGCTCCTCGGCGACCGAGCCTGGGGCCTGCCAACGTGGCTCGACAAACGACTCCCCCGCATCGACTTCTCTCACTGAAGATTCCAAACCGAAACGGAGCTCATCATGATCTTCCTCCAATATGAACTCGCTTGTTTGTCGCTGTACAGCTACCTCATCGGCGACGCCACCACCGGCCGCGCCGTCGTGGTCGACCCTCAACGCGACGTGAGCGAGTACATCGCCGACGCAGCGACGCACGGGTTGACGATCGAGAGGGTGATCGAGACACACTTCCACGCCGACTTCCTGTCGGGCCATCTGGAACTCGCCAGCCGTACCGGTGCGGCGATCTCCTACGGATCGGTGGCACAACCCGATTTCGACATCGATCCGCTCGCGCACGGACAGGTGCTGTCGCTCGGTGACGTCACGCTCGAGATCCGCCATACTCCGGGGCACACCCCGGAGTCGATCTCGATCGTCGTGCGCAAGCGTGCCGACGGAGAGCCGTGGGCAGTGCTCACCGGAGACACCTTGTTCATCGGCGATGTCGGCCGACCAGACCTCCTCACCTCAATCGGCAAGACGGCCGACGAACTCGCACGCGACCTGTTTCGATCACTCCGCGAGCAACTCCTGACGCTGCCCGACGACACCATCGTCTACCCGGCGCACGGCGCCGGTTCGGCGTGCGGGAAGAACTTGTCGTCGGCGCCATCGTCGACCATCGGCGAGCAACGCCATACGAACTACGCGTTGGCTCCGATGAGCGAAGGCGAGTTCGTCGCCGCCGTCACCGAAGGGCAATCGGCAGCGCCGCTGTACTTCGAGTTCGCCGCCGACGCGAACAAGCGACACCGCGATCTCCTCGATGACCACGAGGCACCGGACGCACTGACGATCGACGAAGCTCTCGCGTTGCGCACCTCGTCGATCGACAGCGTCGTGTTCATAGACACGCGATCGCCGGAACGCTTCGCTTCCGGACATGTGCGTGGGTCCATCAACGTTGGCCTCGATGGGCGCTTCGCCGAGTACGCAGGCGGGGTGGTTCGCCCCGGTGAACAGGTGGTGATCTTCGGTGATGCCGGTCGGGCACGAGAGGCAAAGGTTCGGCTGGCGCGCATCGGTTTCGATGATGTGGTGGGCGCTGTCGACGACGTCGACACGATCTTGATCGCGCACCCCGAACTCGCCAGCGTTTCCCGGCGCCTCACCGCAACCGACGTGGACCACTGGTTGAGCGACGACCACGGCGTTCAGGTCGTCGACGTGCGGAACCCGGGCGAGACCCGAGTCGGTGGCATCATCGTAGGAGCCCAAAACCTGCCCCTGCCGCAGCTCCTCGACTCCATCAGCACACTCGACCCGACCATGCCCACCATCGTGTACTGCGCCGGGGGCTACCGCTCATCGATCGCCGCATCTTTGCTGCGAGCGAAGGGCTTCGGCACCGTCGCCGACCTCATCGGTGGTTACGGCGCCTGGGCTGCAACCGGCCGACCGGTGTCGTAGGCCGCCGTGGAGACTCGTGCCATTCTCGCCTCGCCGCTGGGGTTCTTGATCGGGCTGTCGCTCGGGGCGCTGGGTGGTGGGGGTTCGATCCTCGCTGTGCCGGCGCTCGTGTACGGCGCTGGTCAATCGCCCCGCGACGCAACCACCACCAGTTTGTTGTTGGTGGGCATTGCGTCGCTCGTCGGTATGGCCAGCCACTGGAGGGCCGGGCGGGTGCAGGTTCGCACGGGGCTCACCTTTGGCTTCATCGGTATCGGCGGGTCCATCGCAGGATCAGCGCTGAACCGCGAGATCGACCCAAACGTGCTGCTGCTCATGTTCTCCGGGCTCGTGTGCGTCGCCGCTTGGCGAATGATCACCGGGTGCCCCACCTGTACCCGTGCCGGTGAACAGGCGGCGCTCGATGAGACTGGATCTTCCGTGCGCCCCGCCCTCGACTGGCGATTGGCTGTCACCGTGCTCGCTGCCGGGACTGCGGTGGGCTTCCTCACCGGTTTGTTCGGGGTCGGTGGCGGATTCGTCATCGTGCCAGCGCTTGCGTTGGTACTGAAACTTCCCATGCCACAGGCGATCGGCACGTCGCTGCTCGTGATCGCCGTGAACTCGGCTGTCGCGTTGACCAGCCGAGCCGCCACTGCGTCGATCGATTGGGGTGTGACCTTGCCGTTCGTCATCGCCGCGATCGCCGGAGTTCTGACGGGGGGCCGCGTTGCCGGTCGTCTGGATCCACAACGGAGCCTGCGATGGTTTGCCGCGCTGCTCGTCGCCGTGGCGATCTACACCGCTACTCGCGCAACGATCGACCTGCTGTCCAGCTAGCGGCGGCGGATGACGACGCACCCTTCATGATCGGTGAGTGCAAGACCGTGCGGGAAGATCTCGGCGGCGATGTCATCGGCATTGTCGCAACGCCAATCGGCGACCACCTGGTGTTGGGCAACCGTTGCGCCGGAACGATCGACGACTTTGTAGAGGAGCGTCCAGCGCATCGTGCGGTCATCGACCGGTTCGCCTGATTGCCATCCCTCGTAGATGTACTCGCCGACCGGTTCGGCGTGGTACTTGACCAACGGTACGAGTTCAGACCGATAGGGAGGGAGCACGCCGACCACGGCTGGTGCCGCAGGAGCGAGTTGGCTCGCCAGGTACGTCCACAGTCGTATCCGCTCCGCTGGAGTGAGATGGCCGAGCGCTGCCGACACGATCACGGCGCTCGCCGTGGCCGGCAGTGGCGCCGAGGCAAACGGGAATGGGACAACCGTTGTGATTGTGCGCAGATGCGGGTCGAGCGCCAACCGCGCGTGCAGGGCAGTGCGCATGGCCTTCGACGGCTCGACGGCGTGCACTGCGACGCCAGGAACGGCAGCGTCGAGGTACGTCAGCCCGGCACCACTACCGCATCCCACGTCGACTACCGGGCCGAGCGACGGGTCCACATCGGCTAGCAGGTCGAGCAACTGCAACCCGAACGTTTCCCACATGCCGGTCGCCAGGAGGTCGTAGAACTCGGCCGTCGCTTCGCCGTACGGATCGCTGTGTGGATCGGCCGAACCAATCTTTTGGACGACTGGCGCCGGCTCGACGTCGCCCACCAGCTGTATCCAGCGCGCATCTTTCTGACCGGGCTGACGTGGAAGTTGCACGGCGAGACTCGGATCACGAACAGCGAGCGCGGCGAGCACCGCCTCGACGTCGCCGGTGCTACGGAACGAGTGCTGGCGTTCGGTTCGGATCTTCAACTCCCCCACGGTTTGTGGGCCACGCAGCATCAACACACACAGCACAGCGAGTTCGCTCCGCGTGAGCTCGTATACGTCGTCGGCCACGTGTTTGAACTTGGCCGCCCGGTTCGACGTGCTGTGCACCGTGCGCGTGAGCCCACGGCTTCGCAACGATGTCAACGCCTTGTCGACTTCCAGGTCCGAGTACGCAACGACCGGGTCACGGCTCGTTGACTGGTTGCACGCCAGCCGAAGGCTGTTGAGCGTCAACGGGTATGCGTCCGGAGTGGTTGCCTCCTTCTCGATCAAGCAGCCGAGAACACGCACCTCAGCAGCTGACAGTTCATCGACTCCGTGATCCACGTGGGCAAGTGTGACACGACAGTTACCCACCGGTACTGTTCGATTCGTGCGTGCCCCCAAGGACTTCTACCGACCACTCGCTGTCGGCGCCCCCCAACCAGTTCGAGAGATCCCGTTCCGGCCCAGCCGGATGATCCACTTCTTCCCGGCCCAGAACGAGAAGATGCGTGGCAAGGTCACAGACATGGCGGCCAGCTGCGATGTGTTGCTGGCCAACCTGGAAGACGCCGTACCGGCTGACCAGAAAGAGGCGGCCCGTGCGGGCTTGGTCGACGTCGCCACGAACGCGTCGTTCGGCGACTGCCAGTTCTGGACACGAGTGAACAGCCTCGATTCCCCGTGGGGTCTCGACGATCTCACCACCGCGGTACTCGAAGCCGGCGAAGCGCTCGACGTGATCATGATCCCCAAGGTCGAGGGCCCCGAAGACATTCACTACATCGATCGGCTGCTCGCACAACTCGAAGCCAAAGCCGGGCTGACCGAGCCGATTCTGGTGCACGCCATTCTCGAGACCGCTCGCGGCGTCGCCAACGTCGAAGAAATCTGTCTCGCATCGCCGCGTATGCAGGGCCTGTCGCTCGGCCCGGCAGACCTGGCGGCCAACCGCCGCATGAAGACCACACGCGTTGGCGGCGGCCACCCCGGCTACCTCGTGCGGGCCGATGCGTCCACCGAAGCCCCCGGGGCACCGCGTGCGATCCATCAGCAGGACCTGTGGCACTACACCATTGCACGCATGGTCGATGCCTGCGCGCTGGCCGGAATCCTCCCGTACTACGGGCCGTTCGGCGACATCGGCGACGGCTTGGCCTGTGAAGACCAGTTCCGAAACGCCTACCTCTTGGGCTGCGTGGGTGCGTGGTCGTTGCATCCCAGCCAAATCGACATTGCCAAGCGAGTCTTCTCTCCCGCGGCCAACGACGTTGCCCACGCACTTCGAGTGATCGACGCCATGGGCGACGGCACCGGAGCAATCATGCTCGACGGCAAGATGGAAGACGATGCCTCGGTGAAGCAGTGCCAAGTGATCGTCGCCCTCGCCCGCCAACTCGCTGATCGCGATCCAGCCCTTTCCGATCTGTACGGGTTCAACTCATGAGTAGACCTCGCCGCTCGGTGTTGTACATGCCAGCATCGAACGAACGGGCACTGGAGAAGGCAAAAGACATCCCGACTGACGCACTCATCTTCGACCTCGAGGATGCGGTTGCACCCGACGCCAAACAAGCAGCCCGCACCAACGCTGTTGCTGCCGCAACATCGGGTGACTACGGGCAACGCGAGATCACGATCCGGTGCAACGGCCTCGACACTCCGTGGGGCATAGACGACATCGCTGCTGCGGCAGGTTCGGGTGCTGCGGCCATCGTCGTTCCCAAAGTCGGATCGTCGGCCTACCTCGACGATGTGTCAGCCCGCCTCGACGCCGCTGGCGCCCCGGCCAGCATGACGATCTGGGCGATGATCGAGACCCCCACTGCGATCTTCGACATTCGCACCATCGCCGCCCACCACCGGGTGAACGTGATGATCATGGGCACCAACGACCTCGCCAAGGAGTTGCGCACCGGAACAGCCCCCGACCGCGCTCCGCTCCTCCCACACTTGGCCACCGCTGTACTCGGGGCGCGTGAAGCGGGGGTCGCCATCATCGATGGCGTGTACAACGATGTGCGTGACGCGGATGGCTTCATCCTCGAAGCGCAGCAGAGCAAGCTGTTCGGCTTCGACGGCAAGACACTGATCCACCCGAACCAGGTCGAGCCTGCCAACGAAGTGTGGGCACCCACCGATGTGGAAGTCGAATTCGCGGCACGTGTCATCGAGGCGTTCGAGCTAGCCGAGGCCGAAGGCCGGGGCGTCATCACCGTCGACGGCAGAATGATCGAAAATCTGCACGTCGACAATGCTCGTCGGGTGCTGGATGTGTTCGCCGCTATCGCGGCGCTCGACTCGCTCGGTTAGCTCAGCACGATCCAGCGCGTTGCGATCACGACGATCGCAATCGCCGGAACCACGATCATCGGTGGCAGCTTTGGCACGGGAATCGGAATGCTCAACAACCGGGCCGTCCTGCGCCCACGCCGAAGCAGCAACCCGCCGATCAGCAACGGACCGCTCGCAAGGAGAACTGCGCCGTCGTGGCCGAGGATGCCTCCCAGCAGCGCGAGCACGGCGAACAGAATCAAGGTGTCGCCGAGCGTTTCGCGTTTTCCTGCAAGGGGGATCTCGTTGGCCGACATCGCAATCTCTATCGGCCACAGTCACGTCCGACCGAAGTCCGAATCTGTCAAGAGTTGTTATCGATCGTGCCTGTAGCCCTGATTCACGTCTCGCCGAAGAAAATGATCTCGGTCGTCGCTGATGGTGACCCGCCGTCGGGTTCGATGGTGATGCCCCATGCTGTGGGCGCCATGTCTCCCACGTCTGCGACCTCGCGCACCGTGCCATCGACCGGGTCGAACTGACCCGCTGACAGTGCTCCCGCTTGTTCGCTGATGCCCCACAGCTCGTACGTCTTCCCTGCACCTGGGTCGGGGAGGTCGTTACCGAAGACCGCAAGCTGTTCCCGACTCTGTGACCAGACGAGGCGAACCGAACCGGTCTCGCCTTCGAGCTGAACCACTTGAGCGTCGGGTGCTGCGACGACGTCGTCGATGGCACTGCCGCCGCGCGAGGTCACGATGAACACCGATGCACCGACCAACAGGATCACAGCGGCGGCCACGGCCAGCACCGACGTGAAGCGACGATTGCGTCGCGCCGCCAACTCGTCAACCGTCACCACACCCGGTCGGGGCGCCATCTGTCGGGTGGTTGCGACTTCAGCCATCACCCGCTGCTGCAGTGCATCCGGTGGGGTTACTGCTGCAGCAGCAGCAAGGTGGGCGGCAGTCAACCGGAACTCGGTTACCTCCTGGCGGCAGATCTCACAGGTCGGGTAGTGGTCTTCGAATGCGCGAATCTCCGCGCCATCGAGCGCGTCCAGCACGTATGCCGCCGCCAAGTGATGCAGATCGTTCACCATCACGCCACCTCCAACAGATCCCGAAGTTTGATCATTCCATCTCGAATACGCGTCTTCACGGTGCCCTCCGGCACGTTCAGCAGCACTGCTACCTCTCGGTAGGTGTGGCCTCCGTAGTAGGCCAACGTGACGGCTTCACGTTGGGTGTCAGTAAGTCGTGACAGTGCAGCCTGAACCCGTTGCCGATCGAGGCCGGTCGCGATCTCGTCGACCACTTTGTCGGCCACGACGTCGGTAGCGGGGACCGCATCCTGGGATGCCCGATCGTCGCGCGCCCGCGACGACTCTTCGGAACGAACACGGTCGATGGCGCGACGATGGGCGACGGTTGCTGCCCACGCCGCAGCCGAACCCTTCGAGCGGTCGTACCGCGTGGCTTGCCGCCACAGTTCGACGAACACCTCTTGGGTGACCTCTTCGGCGAGTGCAGGATTTCGAATGACCCGCAGCACGGTGCCGTACACCACCGGCGACACCGCCTCATAGAAGGCAGCGAAGGCCTTCTCGTCACCGAGCGCTGCAGCAGCAAGCGCTCGATCAGCGGGAGACAAACCGCCGGGTGGCGGGTCGTCGGCGCCGGCGCGGCGTCGGAAAGGGTTCACACCATCCATCGTCGCACGTGAGGCAGCCTCATGTGCAGTGCCGACGGCGCGAAGTGCTCTCACCGTGACTCTTCGGAGCCGACGCGACGATGGATTGACCCCTACACGGCAGTCTTCGTTCGCGCAATACGCCGGAGCGGCGGCTCGGACTTTGGCGCCACCTTGCGGGGAGGCAACTCGTCCAACAATTCTGTGGTGGCCGTCGTGATGATGGCAACCGCCCGTTCGAACGCTGCTTCGGTGGACTCAGACAGTTTCTGCACACCGCTGACTTTTCGTACGAACTGGCGGGCGGCAGCCTCGATCTCTTCGGCGGTGGCGATGGGCTCGAGCCCACGCAACGTGGTGATGTTCCGGCACATGCCTTCACCGTAGGGCATGTGCCGGAAGGATCAGGAAGCGGCGACCAGTGCAGCAGCAGACTCGTCGCGGGTGGCCTCGACCGAGGTCTCGATGTCAGAGGTGTCGATGTCAGAGGTGTCGGTCGCGACAACTCGCCTGGGCCCACGAACAGCGACGAACAAGAACGCAACGGCGATCATTGCCACGCCTACCCACATGGACTGCACCCAACCATCGACGAACGCATGCTGAGCGGCGTCGATCAGCGCTGGGGCTTGGTCGCCGGCCTGCGCTGCGACGACGAATGCGTTGCCGATGCCTTCGCTTGCCTGCTCGGCGAGTTCGGGCGGAAAGCCCGCCAACGACGGTTCGATGGCTGCCCCGTACCCGGCAGCCACGATCGACCCGAAAAGCGCGATCCCCAGCGCTCCTCCGACCTCACGCGATGTGTCGTTCAATGCAGACGCAACACCCTGCTTGTCGGCGGGCAGCGTGGCGGTGATCGACTCGGTGGCCGGCGTCATCGTCATCCCCATGCCGAGACCGATGATCAACAGTCCGGGCAGGACCGACAGGTAACCGCCCTCCACCGAGGCCCGCAACGCGATGGTCGCGAGCCCGGTGCCCGCAATTGCAAGACCCAGCAGCATGGTGTTGCGGCTACCGAGACGGGACGCCACCTTCGGGGCGAAGGTCGACGCGGGCATCATGACGAAGGACATGGGCAACAGAGCCACCGCAGAGCGAAGTGCCGACCAACCGATGACCGCTTGGAAGAAGGGGAACAGCACGAGGAACACACCGAACATCACGCCGAAGAGCAAGACGAGCGTCATCGAGCCCGCAGCAAGGCCGCGATCACGGAACACGCTGATGTCGAGGAGTGGGTCAGTCTGCCGGTTCTCCCAAACGATGAATCCGATCAGCGCTCCAGCGCCGATGACGAGACCGGCCAAAGCAATCGGATCGGTCCAGCCTCGCTCGGGTCCTTCGTGAATGCCGAGTACCAGGCCACCGATGGCGAACATGGACAGAATCGAGCCGCCAACGTCGAAGCGGTGCCCGCTGTGCTCACGGGAGTTCGGCACCGACCGTTGCGCCAAAACGGCCGAGATGGAAACCAGCACGACCGGCAGCGCGTACAACCAGCGCCAGCTGACGATGTCGACCATAAACGCCGAGACGAACATTCCGATGGTGCCGCCGGCACCGGCGACGCCGGCCCAGATGCCGATGGCACGGCTGCGCTCTTCCGGGGGGAAGCTCGAGGTGATCACGGACAAGGTGACCGGCATGATCATGGCGGCACCGACGCCGGCGAGCACGCGGGCTGCAATCATCATTTCAACCGATCCAGCGAAGCCTCCCATGAGGCTCGAGCCCACGAACAACGCCAGGCCAGACATCAACACGGGCTTGCGACCCCACCGGTCGCCGACAGCGCCGATGGGCATGAGGAGCGCCGCCAAGGTGAGCGTGTAGGCGTTGATGATCCACAAGATCTCGCTCTGCGAGGCGCCGAACGCCGCAGCCAGTTCCTGTTGCGCGACGTTGAGACCTGAGACCGATGCGATCACTGCCATGAGGGCGGTGCACATCGCAATGAGGATGTTGCGTTTGGTGCGGGCGTCGAGGACGGGAGCCGAGACGGCCGCTTCTATCAGAGCGTGGGGGGAGGCGCTCACAGGTTTCCTTTCGATTTGATCCGAGCCTGGGGGGTGCGCTCGGATCGAGTTGTGCTGTCGTGGGTTGTTCTATGCGAAACGAGACAGTATCGTAGCGTTTCAGTGTCTGCAACCAAGTTCGACAAAACTTCGCCAGCGGATACACCCGGCGAAGCATCAACTGATCCGCGCATCGCCAGAAGCCGGGCGAGGATGCTCGCCGCCGCCACCGAGTTGCTCGTGGAGCAGGGCCACCGGGCGGTCACCGTCGATGCCGTCGCAGAGCGATCCGGCGTGGCGAAGTCCACCCTCTACCGTCACTGGGACTCCCGAGTTGCGTTGCTCGTGGACGTTGTGCGCTCGAACGCTCCCGACATCACCCCACCCGACCCTTCGTTGTCGTTCGACGAGTCGCTGCGCTCCGTAGTGCACCGCTTTGCCGACGCCTTCGCCGATGAAGGGTGGGCGCAGATCATGCCTGCGTTGTTCGTGCTGAAACAGCAAATCCCCGAGATGGCTGAGTTCTCCGTTGCCGACCACGACGAGAAGTTGGGTGTGCTGCGAGACGTGCTCGACAAGGGCGTCGCCGAAGGTCGAATTCCGGCGGGCCTCCAGCCAGAAATCGTTGCAAACACGGTGGTCGGGCCGCTGATCGCGAGTTGCATGCTGAACAGCGCCGACGACTTGCACGCTCTCGCCGACTACGTCGTCGACCGCTTCATCAGCTCCTACTCGTGAGCGGCTTCGCCAGGCGGACGTTGGCCAACTGCGCCGGCGCGGCAAGACCCTGCATGGCCACTTCGTAGTCGGGTAGGGCGTACACCTCACCGTCGTCGGTGATCATGATGAACCGGTCGAACCTCGCCAGGAATGTTCGGTCGTGGCTGACCGACAACACGGTTCCTTCGAAACCGTCGAGCGCGTTTTCCAAGGCTTCCGATGAATCGATGTCGAGGTTGTCGGTGGGCTCGTCGAGCAGCAGCACGTTGTGGCCCTCGAGTTCCAGGCCAAGGATCTCCAGCCGGGCCTTCTGTCCTCCTGACAGCGTCTGGAACTCCTGGCGATAGTTTCCAGCGAGGCCATACCGTCCGAGCGCTCGCATCGCCTGCTCTTCGTCGAACAGGCGTTGGCGAACGATGTCGATCACGAGCCGACCCGCGAAGTCGGGTCGGTCATTGATCTGCGTGAACACCCCAACGGACGTGCGCGGACCAAAGGTGATCTTGCCGGTCGTCGTCTCTTGCGAGCCTGCCAGCGCTCCGAGTAGGTGGGTCTTGCCGGTTCCGTTGGGTCCGATCAGACCGATCCGCTCACCAAAGTGAATCTCTTCGCTGAACGGCAGAAACAAGTCGCCGATCGACACCTGATCCAGCATCGCGACGCGCCTGGCGGAATCACCGCCGCGCAATCGAACGGCGATGTTCTGGTCGGCCACCGGCGCCGGTGGTGGGCCAGCGGCGACGAACTTCTCCCACCTGGTTTCGGCGGCATTCGCCTTTGTTGCGTTCTTGAAGTTCTGAGCTGCGCGCTGTTTCATGATCTTCATGTGGTGGAACAAGCGGCGCTCTTCGTCCTTCCACCGCTTCAAGCTGTCACCCAGCAGTTCCTGACGCTTGGCGCGCGCTTGGTGGAACGTCGCGTACGACCCACCGTGAGTCCAGCAACCTGAGCCTTCCACCATGACGATCTTGGTGGCCACGTTCGACAGCAGTTGGCGGTCGTGGCTGACCATCAGGATCGTCGATTTGCTGGCGGCGATCTGCGCTTCCAGCCAGCCGCGTGTCGGGATGTCCAGGTAGTTGTCTGGTTCGTCGAGCAGCAGGATGTCTGCACCGCTGGTGAGCAAGAGGTCGAGTACGAGGCGTTTGCGTTCGCCACCCGACAACTCCCCCACCAGGCGGGTAGCGAAGTTGGCGATGGGGGTCTTGACGCTCCTGCGTCCGGCGGCATCCCATTTGCCCTCTAGCTCGTATCCACCGAGATCACCCCAGTCGGTGAGAGCTGTGGCGTAACCGATGCCATCGTCGGTGCCGTCGGCGAGCGCTCTTTCGGCGGCGACGAGTGCCCGCCCTGCCTTGCGGAGTTCGGGCGGGGCGACGCCGAGCAGCAGGTCGCGCAAGGTATCAGTTGGTGCGGACATGCCGACGTCTTGAGTCATGGTCAGCATGGAGCCGCCGATCGCCGTCTCTCCTTCGTCGGCTTCGAGTTCACCGTTGAGAATGCGCAAGACGGTCGACTTGCCCACACCGTTCGGCCCAACGATCGCCGCCTTCTCTCCTGGGGCGATATTGAAGCTGAGATCGAAGAACAACGAGTCGGCCCCCGGTGGGGCGTACTCCAAACCAGACACCACAATGCTGCTCACCGCATGAGTATCACCGATGAGCTAGGCAATCGGCCGATCTGATTTGGCGTGCAAGTGGTACGGCACCGAGACCACGATGACGTTCTCACGAAACAGCAACGCCCCTTTCAGGAAGAGCGCAGCCTGGTTGTGCAGCGCTGTCGCCCACCCGACTCGCCCGGTTCGAGCGGCGCGGACAAGGCTGGCAGGGTCAGGAGAATCATGCAGTCAACAGTTCAAGCGGTCGAGGCACAGATGCGAGCGGCGGTCGTAAGCCGATACGGAACGGCCGACGTCGTTCGGGTCACCGAGGTCGCCCGGCCTACGCCACGCAAAGACGAGGTGTTGGTACGAGTTGTCGCGGCGGCGGTGACTTCTGCCGACGCACGCATCCGTGCGGCGCGCTTCCCCAAAGGTTTTGCACCGGTCGCACGGCTGATCTTCGGTATCCGGCGGCCGCGGCGGCCAGTGTTGGGAAGCTGTGTCTCCGGAGTGGTCGAGGCCGTCGGGTCGGGCGTCACTTCATTCGCAACGGGCGACGAGGTGTGCGGAATGAACGGCATCAAGATGGGCGCCCACGCCGAGTACGTCGTGGTGCCGGCGAAGCGGCTCGTTCGCAAGCCCAGCGAGGTGACCCACGACCAGGCAGCGGCCGTGCTGTTCGGAGGCACGACGGCATTGTTCTTCCTCCGCGACAAAGCGTCCGTGGGTACGGGAATGTCGGTACTCGTGAACGGGGCATCAGGTGCGATCGGAACCAGCGCAGTGCAGCTGGCCAAGCACTTCGGCGCAACCGTCACAGCGGTCGCCAGCTCTGCAAACGAAGACCTCGTCACGTCGCTCGGCGCGGACCACGTGATCGACTACACGAAGGTCGATCTCGGGGCGGTCGCCGATCGGTTCGATGTAGTGCTCGACACGGTCGGCAACATCTCCATCCCTGCCGGCCGACGGCTACTGACCGAGCGGGGGGTGCTGCTGCTCGCAGTCGCCAACCTCGCCGAGACCATCAAGGCGCGAGGCAACGTCAAGGTGGGCACGTCACCCGAACGGGCTGCGAACTTCGAGTTCCTTGTCAACCTCGTGAAAGCCGGATCGCTCGAAGTCGTCATCGACCAAG
This sequence comes from Acidimicrobiales bacterium, assembly GCA_038203385.1. GTDB lineage: Bacteria > Actinomycetota > Acidimicrobiia > Acidimicrobiales > Ilumatobacteraceae > Ilumatobacter. Next base: position 30,810 of record JBBREA010000026.1, read on the forward strand.
CCCTCCCGCTCGACGACATCGCCGAAGCCCACCGCCGAATAGACAGCGGCCGCAAGAAGGGCAACATCGTGGTGCAGCTCGGTCCCGAGTTCTGAAGACTCCGGCCCGGAGCAGCTCGAAGAGTCTCTCTCCGACAGAGCGCCTCAGCTGTGCTCAGCGCGGCCTGGCATATCGGTGGCCCGGAACACTCCCATTAGGCGAAGGCGAGCCGGTTGCGTCCGGCCTTCTTTGCTTCGTACATGGCTGTGTCTGCACGTCGGATGAGGTCGTCGAGGTCGGTGGCGTCGACGTAGGGGAACGAGATCGCGCCGAGGCTGATGGTGAC
>JBBREA010000027.1:0-31046 GCA_038203385.1 Acidimicrobiales bacterium
CAACGATCAGAAGGGCTTCGGTTTTATCAGCCGAGACGACGGAGACGATGTCTTCGTGCACTTCTCAAACATCGAGGGCTCGGGTCGTCGTACCCTCCTCGATGGACAGAATGTCGAATTCGACATCGCTCCGGGCCGCAAAGGTCCTGAGGCTGTCGGCGTTCGCGTCGTCTGACACCTAACTCAGAGACAAGTTCTCAAACAAAACGCCCGCCTCATGGCGGGCGTTTTGCGTGCCCGTAGACGCGGCGTGGCGTGCTAGCCGCTGTTACGAAGACCGGTGGCGATCGTGTTCAGCGTCAACTGGATACCGCGCTCGACTCGCTCGTCGTGGTCCCCGGCGCGGTGCCGCCGGAGCAGTTCGACCTGCATCACGTGCAACGGATCGAGATATGGGAACCGATTGACGATGCTGCGTGCAAGGGTTGGGTTGTCGTGCAGTGGGTCATCGGAGCCAGTGAGTTCGGCATGCCACTGCTTTGCAAGGGCGTACTCATTCTCGAGACGAGTGAAGAACTCGTCGCGCAGTGCCGTGTTGTCGACCAGTGTCTCGGCATACTGGCGGCCGATCGCCAGGTCGGTCTTGGCAAGCACCATGCCCATGTTGTTGACCACCGAGCGAAAGAATGGCCAACGCGCGTGCATCGAGTGCAAGGTGGTGCGCCCAGCGGCGTCGCGGCCGAACTGCTCGAAGGCCGTTCCTGCGCCGTACCAACCGGGCACGTTCAGTCGGCATTGACTCCAACCGAACACCCAAGGGATCGCTCGCAAGTCTTGAATGCGGTTGGTGTTCTTGCGAGCCGCCGGCCGACTGCCCACGTTGAGGGTTGCGATTTCACCAATCGGCGTGATGCCCCGGAAGAACTCGACGAATCGTTCAGCGCCCGACCGCCCGTCGGCGCCGACGGGGCCGTCGATGAGGCGGCGGTAGGTGGCGAATGCCAGCTCGCTCACCGTCGTCATTGCTGCGGCGAACGTTGCGTCGCCAACGGTGTCGGTTGACTCGTCGAGGCAGGTTGCTTCGAGCGTGGCGGACAACAGCGTCTCCAGATTGCGCCGAGCCGCGGTGGGCTGGGTGTATTTGGCGGCCACCATTTCACCCTGTTCTGTGATGCGCAGCGCCCCATGCACCGAGCCCGGGGGCTGGGCGAGGATCGCCTGATACGCCGGGCCGCCGCCGCGCCCGACTGTTCCACCCCGACCGTGAAAAAGACGAATCCGAACTCCAGCGTGGTTCGCCGTGACCACCAGCGCCTGCTGGGCTCGATACAGCTCCCACTGCGACGTCAGGTATCCGCCGTCTTTGTTGGAGTCGGAGTAGCCGACCATCACTTCCTGCCACCCGGATCGGCTTGCGAGGATCTCGCGGTATCGCGCGTGCGCAAGCAAGTCTGCAAGCGTGGAGTCGGCGTGGCGGAGGTCTTCGATCGTTTCGAACAGCGGCACGATGTCGAGCGCCGATGACACGGTGCCGTCCGCCACGTCGATTCGAACGAGTCCCACCTCTTTGAGCAGTACCGCAACCTCGAGCACATCGCTCACCGACTCCGCTTGTGAGATGACGTAGTGGGGGATTGATCGGGGGCCAAACTTGGCGTGGGCCGACGCGGCCTCACGGAGTAGGGCGACTTCGCTGGTGGTCTGTTCGCTATAGGTTGCGAACGGAGTCACGAGTGGTCGCTGTCCGCGCAGTTCCTCGGTGAGGATCGCCTCGCGCTGTGCCTCATCGAGCGCCAAATAGTCGGGGACGACGCCGGCAACGGCGAACAGCTCGGCCACCACCCGATCGTGCACCTGGGAGTTCTGCCGCAAATCGAGCCCGCACAGATGCGTCCCGAAGATTCGAACCGCTCGGCGCACCGGATCGACGCGGCGTTCTGCGACTTCGGCAGAACCGTGCGCTGACAGCGAGGCGATGACGACGTCAAGGTCTGCGACCAGCTCGTCGGGAGATCCGTATGGGGGCAGCACGGCGTGGGGCGCCATGCCCGGCACCACTTCGAGCACCTGTCGAGCCATCTCCCAAGTGCGTGCATACATGCCTCGGAGGGCTCGGCGGTACGGCTCGTCCGCGCGAAACGGCGACTCATCGAGTGATGCGTCCGCGAGCTGTTGCAGCTCGGTTGTCACACCGATGAGCCGGGCTGACATGGACAACTCACGAGACAAATCGAAGAGTGCCGTGAGGTGATGCCGCAGCGCCGTCTCGGCCTGCGCTTCCACGGCCAGACGAAGCACCGGCGCGGTGACGAACGGATTGCCGTCGCGATCCCCACCGATCCACGACCCCATGGAAATCGCCCTCGGGTTGTCGATCTCGACGCCGAAACGGTCAGCGGCAAGCCGCTCCATGTCCCGCTGCAACGCTGGAACCGTGGCGAAGATGCTCGACCGGTAGTAGCGGAGCGCCTCGTTGATCTCGTCGCTCACTCGGAGCTTCGACAGCCGAACCTCTGCGGTCTGCCAGAGCATCAGCACTTCGAGCCGCAGTCGGTCATCGACGTCCGTGATTTCGGCTGGGCTGTCGGCTGCTCGGTGGCGACGGGTGAGCAGCGTCGCAATTGCATCGACGTGGTCCAAGACCGTTTGTCGGCGCACCTGGGTTGGATGCGCGGTGATCACCGGCGACACGTACAGCCCGGCCAACTCGCGAACGACGATGTGCGGTTCGACCCCGTTTGCCGCCAACTTGTCGAGGCTGGCAACGAGGCTTCCCTCTCGGGCCTGCGAACCCGCGTCTCGGTGGTATCGCCGTCGCCGTTCAGCGGTGAGGTCTTCGGCGGTGTTTGCCAGCAGCGACAACCAGCCGAAGGCGCGAATCAGGTCGAGGGCGGCGTCGATCTCGACGTCAGCGAACTCTGACTGCAGACCCGGAATGGGGTCGATGCCCGCCCGCCGGTTGCGAACTGCCGCCGCCCGGACCCGTTCCACCAGTTCGTACACCTCGTCACCGGCCTGCTCGCGTAGGACCTCTCCGATCACCGTGCCAAGCAGCCGGATGTCGGCACTGGCGTCGTTTGTCGCAGCGTCGCGGTCGGTGGATCCGTCACCGCTCGGTGCCGTGGGAGACCTGACCATTTCTCAGGCGCCTGTGAGTTCGGCGACGACAGGGGCAAACGCTTCGACGTCGTTCTGGCCGACGATCACGTAGCTGAAGCCCCACCGCTCCCTTCGGCGACGCAGATCATCGATGAGCTTTCCCGGTGGACCCACCAGAGCAAACGGGGTATTGCGAACGAGCTCTTCCGGGGCGGAAATGAATGAAGCCATCGTGGCGATCATGCCGTCAGCATCCTCAGTGACCGACACGATGAACGCGCGAACATTCAGTTCGATATCCGCCAGTCGCCCAGCCGCTGCGGCCGCGTCGACGACCCAACCGATCTTTTCGTCAACCGAATCGGCCGTCATCGACTCGTAGGTGGTGGCGTCGACAGCGCCCGACTTCAAGTTGCCGTTGATGCCGATGATGTCTGCCTGCTCGGCTGCGAACTTCAGCACCCGAGGCGCTCCGCCGCCGATGAGCCATGGCGGTGGGGTCTGCATCGGCTTCGGGGTGCCCCGGTAACCGCTGATCTGGTAGTGCTTGCCGTCGTACGAGAAGGGTTCACCCCTCAGTGCACCTTTGATGACGGCGACGCCTTCGAACATGCGGCTCACACGTACCCCGGGTGAATCGTACGGAATGCCGGTTTGTTCGTAGTCGGTGGCCATCCACCCGGCGCCCAACCCGATCTCGACGCGACCGTCGGAAAGCACATCCATCGTTGCGAGCTCCTTGGCGAGCACGACCGGGTGCTTGTAGTCGTTGTCATAGACCAGCGCGCCCAACCGCAGGGTGGTGGTGGCGTCGGCGGCGCATTGCAAAGCGGGTACCGGAGCAAGCTGCTCGGTGAAGTGGTCGGGCATCGTCAATGTGGAGTAGCCGAGAGACTCCACCTTCCGAGCCAGCTCCACCCACTCGGAACGAGTGCCGGTCGCACTCACCTGCACGCCGAACCGAAATGGACGGATTGGTAGTGGGGGTGCAACTGCAGACATGTCGGCAAACCGTAGTGTCACCACACGATGCGCCGCGCCAGCTGGGTTGTTCGACTGTTTCTGGTTATCGGTGCTGGCGCGCTGCTGATGACGGCCACCACGATCGCCGTCGCCCCGCGACTGTGGAGGATCGCCAATGCGCACGAGGAGCGGCCGGTCGTGTTGCCGGAGTTCGCCGACCTGGCGGCCAGGTCCTACGTCTACGACACGAGCGGCACCGAGATCGCTGCGTACGAAGTGCAGAACAGCCAGCCGATCGAAATCCCCGACGTTCCTCAGCACGTGATCGACGCGTTCCTGGCGGTGGAAGATCGGGAGTTCTACGTGCATCACGGCGTGAACGTTCGCGGCCTGATGCGGGCGACGCTGTCGAACTTCGCATCGGAAGGTCCGGTGCAGGGCGCTTCCACCATCACGATGCAGGTCGTGAAGAACGACTACATGGCGGGTTTCGAGCGTGACGGCCGATACAAGCTGCTGCAGATCGTGTACGCAGTGCGCCTCGAGAAGGAGCGCACGAAAGACGAAATTCTCGAGCGATACCTCAACACGGTGTTCTTCGGTCAGAACTCGTACGGCGTCGGTGCCGCATCGGAAACATACTTCGGCAAGACCGTTGCCGATCTGTCGTTCATCGAGGCCGTGTTCCTGGCCGGGTTGGTACAGGCTCCGTCCAGCTACGACCCGATCAACCGGCCCGAGCGCAGCCGAGTTCGATTCCAGCAAGTGCTCGACCGCCTTGTCGACGACGAGTTGCTCACCGTCGAAGACAGAGAGACGGCGGATCGCACCTTCGTTCTGCCCGAGCGAGTTCGTCGTCTTGAGGAGCGAACGGCCGAGCGGACCTACTTCACCGAGGCGTTGCGTGATTACTTGTTGAACCGTAGCGACATCCTCGGCACCACGTACGAAGAGCGATACACGGTGCTCAATCGCGGTGGTCTCCGAATCCACACCACGCTCGACCCATTCGTCCAAGAACGCGCTGAGATCGCCCGCAACGAGTTGCCTGCCAACCTCGCAGGTATCGACGCGGCGTTGACGTCGATCGAGACAGAGACCGGTGCCATCCGCGCCATGGTGGGCGGATCCGGGTTCGTCGCTGGTGAGAACGAGGTGAACCTGGCGCTCGCACCAAGCCAAACCGGGTCCAGCATCAAGTTGTTCATCCTGGCGGCCGCTCTGCAGGCCGGAGCCAATCCGGAAGACCTCATCGACGGTACTCACCCGTGCACCTTGCCGATTCCGGACAACCCGAGCGAACCCTTCTTCACCACCAGCGGCGGCGTGAACGGCGGCCTTGGGACGTTGCGCCAGCAGACCGTCCGATCGATCAACTGTGCGTTCCTACGTCTGTCGCAGATCGTCGGACTGAATCGCGTAACCGACACGGTGTACCGCATGTCGGCCTCCCCCTACCTCTATCCCGGTCAGTCGGCCTCTGAGCGTCTGCCGATCGAACCGCTCGCCTCGTTCGCCACCGGCGCCAACGAACTCAGCACTCTGGACATGGCTGCAGGAATTCAGACGATCGCCAACGAAGGTGTGCATCTGGAGCCTTACTACGTCGAATACATCGACAACGCTCAGGGTGATCGCGTCTACACCCATGTGGGCAACGGCGCTCAGGTGCTGGATCGCGACGTGGCACTGCGGGCGATCGACATTCTGAAAGGGGTGCTGACCAGCGGCACTGCGCGTCAAGCCCTGTCGGAGTTCGCCAGCCGCCGCCCAGCGTTCGGCAAGACCGGGACCCAAGACAAGAACAACACGTCATTCTTCGTCGGAGCTACCCCTTATCTGTCCACCGCAGTATTGGTCCGTGACCCGGACCGCTACACCCCGATGGCCAACATCCCAGAGTTTCAGGCGGTCGGAGTGTCTCGAGTGCAGGGCGGTACTTTTCCGGCGGTCATCTGGCGCGCCTTCATGGAGACAGTTGGTCTCGAGCGATTCGACACCGATTGGCCCCCGCCAGGGGCGCCTCCTCGGGCGCCCGCCCGCCTGTATCTGCCGGGCAACGAATGCATCTTCCAAGTGGTGGGGTTCGAGCCCGTTGAATTACTAGTGCCCGACGACGAAGCTCCTCCGGATTCGGCAGCCATCGAAGGGTTCCGTGCTCCACCGGAGCCGCCGCCGACCACGGTTGCACCCGAGCCGGAAGCCCCGCCCACAGCCACCACTATGCCGCCGGAGGTGGCGCCAGAAGAACCACCGCCGATAACCTCGCCACCGGTCCCGATATTCGCTGCGGTGCCGAGTGGCACTACGATTCCTCCAAATGTGCTCGATCCGAACGCTCCGATGCCATCGGCGCCAATCGGAGTGGTTACTCGGCCCTGCTGAGAGAACGAGGCAGGCACCGAGCCGAGGAGACGCTTCATGACCCACCCGCTGATCGAATTACAGGCGGCCGACACGATGTCTGACCAGCTCCGGCATCGACGCGAGAATTTGGCCGAACGAGATGCGCTCCAGAACGCGCGTAACGCACTCGTGCGGTGGGACCAGTCGCGAACCTTGATCCGTAAGCGTGTCGAAGAACTCAATGAGATGGTGGAAGCGGCCGAACACGCGTCGGCCGAGATCGACAAGCACCGTACGAAGCTGCAAGCTCAGCTGCGCACGGTCATTGCGCCGAGAGAAGCCGAAGCCCTACAGCGAGAGATCGCAGCGTTGTCCGAGCGCCGCAGCCAATCTGACGACGCTGAGCTCACTGCAATGGACGAGCAGTCACGGCTGGAGGCCGAGCTCGCCGATGTGCTCGCTCAAGAACCGACGCTGCGTGACACCTACCTTGCGGCCGATGCCGTGTTGAGCGCAGCAACGCGAGACATCGAAGGTGAGCTCACCCGCATCGCCGATCGTCTGGCAAGTTTGCGTGCTGCAGTTGAGCCGCCGCTGCTAGCCAGGTACGACCGTTTGCGAGAGCACCACGTGGTGGCCGCTGCAGTTCTGGTGGGGGCCCGCTGCGACGGGTGTCACATGGACCTGTCGGCTGCCGAGGTCGACACGGTGCGCGACGACACCAAGGCCGGCAAGGTGGCCGAGTGTCCGCAATGTGGCCGAATGTTGGTGGCGTAGCTCGATGAGGGTGGCCTAGCTCGCCCGCGAGCCGAACGTTCATGTTTTTTTGGTTTGTCAGTACAGCGGTGCTGACCGTGTGGTTCGTCTTCCGGGATCCGCGGTTCGATTACCGACTCCTCATCGTCGGGTCGGTGTTGCCTGCCGTCGTCGACGGCTTTTTCGGTGGAGCGCGGGTACTTCACAGCCTGACGTTCAGCGTGGTATCGCTCGTGCTGGTGATGGTCGCCACCGCCGGCCGCAAGCCGATCCGCAAGATGCTGCTTGGCCTCCCCGTCGGCACCTTGCTGCATCTGGTGTACACCGGGGCGTGGATGAACACGACGGTCTTCTGGTGGCCGTTCTTCGGTTTCGGTTTTGACGGTGCACGGCACCCGGTAGCTGCTCGTGGGTGGTGGAATGTGATGCTCGAGGCAGTGGGCATCGGGCTGTGCTGGTGGATCGTGCAGCATGCCCACCTGCGGTCTCCAGATCGACGGCGGCAGTTCTGGCGTACTGGACAACTGGCCATCGTGTGATTCACTAGGGCAGTGCTGTACCTCGTCAGACACGGTCGCACTGCGGCGAACGCGCAAGGCCGGTTGCAGGGCCGCCTCGATCAACCGCTCGACGATGTCGGGCAACGGCAGGCCGCAGCGATGGCGGCACATGTTCGGTCGGTCAGCGCTGGGATCGAGGAGGTGTGGTGCAGTTCCATGTTGCGAGCCAGCCAGACCGCTGCCCACTACGGCGTGGCGCCAACCGTCGACGACCGCTGGATCGAGGTCGACTTCGGCATTTACGACGGCCGACCGATCCGCGAGATGCCGCAGTCGGTGTGGACCTCATGGCGCGAAGACGCCGACTTCGCACCAGAGGGTGGGGAGAGCTTTCGCTCTGTGGCCGCCCGGGTGAACGAGGCGTGCAGCGAGCTGTTGGCCCGGTCGGCAGATCGGGACATTGTGGTGGTCAGCCACATGATGCCCATCAAGACGGCGGTCGCGTGGGCGCTCGAAACACCGCTCGCGATCATGTTCCACACGCAGTTGTCGCAGGGGGCGTTGTGTCGGATCGGCATTGGTGCATATGGGCCCACGCTGCACAGCTTCAACGAGACGATCCCGCTCCCGTAATGCGGGCCATGCCCTGCCTTTGGGCGCCGTGTCCCGTTCCCGTAATGCTGGCCATGCCGCGCCCTTGGGCGCCGTGTCGACCCGCCCCGAGCGCACTCCGCGAGTTGGCCCGGTTCATTCCATCCGGTAGGCAGAGTACATGTTGGCTGCTCGGCCCGTGACCTCGACCGCAACACCGTGGGTCGCGCCGGCCGGTACCGCCGCATTGATCTTCGACTGTGATGGCACGCTGGCAGACACGATGCCAAGTCATTTCCTTGCTTGGTCGCAGATGGTTGCGGTGTACGGCATTCCGTTTTCCGAGCAACGCTTCTACGAGCTCGGTGGTGTGCCGTCCGATCGCATCATTGCGATTTTGAGCGATGAGTCGGGGGTGCCAGTGGGCGACATTCCGTCGATGGTCGCGCACAAGGAGGCGCTGTATGTGCAATCGATCGGGGCGGTTCGGCGCATCGACGAGGTGTGCAGAGTCGCCGAGCGGTATCACGGCGCTATGCCCTTGGCGGTCGCCAGTGGGGGAGAGCGAGCGATCGTGGCACAGACGTTGGCGGCGATCGGCATCGATCAGCTCTTCAATGCTGTGGTCGGCGCCGAAGACACTCATCGACACAAACCCGATCCTGATCCGTTTCTCGAAGCCGCCCGACGGCTCGGCGCGGTGCCCGAGCACTGTGTCGTGTTCGAAGACACCGACCTCGGCCTGCTCGCCGCCAGTCGAGCCGGTATGGAGGGCGTAGACATCCGCCCCTGGAGAGCCATCTGACGGCGTGCTGTTTTTGGCGTTGCCGGTGCTGATGGTTCGTCCGGTTCGCCCGGGTCGGCCGATTCCGCTCATCTTCTAACACCCAACGGTCTCAAACCTGTTGAAACGTTCCGGCTCGGTTCACTCTGTTACACCCCCAACGTAAGGTCAGTTCATGGGGTCGGTGTCTGGTGAATCTGGGACGGGACCTGACGCTGGTCCGGCCGCTCCGCCACCCAGTTCCACCGCGTAGGCGTCGACCATGCGATCGACATAATCGCTGTACACACCGTCCACCCCCATACGGAGCGCCGGTCGCAGTTGATGCTCGAACTGCAACCCCCACGAAAACGCGGTTCGCTCGAATCGATGGAAGAGCGCCACGAGGCCACCGGTCCAGTCGCCCCTGGGCATGTTGATGCCGTCGATGCCTGACGCCGACAGATGAGCGGCGCGTCGTTCGGGACCCTCACGAAGATCGGTGAGCCGGGGGGAGTCGACCAAACGGACGTTTGGGTCGACCGTTCGAAGGGGCTCGACAACCGACAGCGACGGACTGCACAACCACAACCGGGGCATGAGGTTGGCGGCAACCTCACGCACCACCGCAATCACCGCCGGCCCGACGAGCAGGCCACCTTTGAGGTCGAGCGACAGGTGGTAGGCGTCGCCACACGCGTCGATGACTTCGGCCAGAGTTGGAATGTGGGCGGGGAGTTGGGTGCGCCGCAATTCGCCGATGGGCTGCCGTTTCATACGCCCTACACGGGCCATCCCGTCGTGGTCGCACACCACCTCACCGTCTGAAGTGAGCCAGACATCACTTTCCAGACCGGTCGCACCCAGTTTGAGCGCCAGGACAAATGCCTGAATGGTGTTCTCGGGTGCGTACGCCTTAGCGCCACGATGTGCGAACAGGATCGGCGGGTCGATCAGAGAAGGTAGAAGCTGTTGCACGCTGCATCAGCATGGCACGACCGTACCGACGCGCCTCGCTTCCGTAGACTGCCTGCGTGTTCAACCTTCAAGGCGGCGAGCTGATGATCATCTTGCTGCTCGCTCTGGTGGTACTCGGCCCCGAGAAACTCCCTGAGGCAATGCGCAAGTTGGGCAAGATGTACGGCGAAGTCAAGCGGATGTCGACCGGGTTTCAAGAGGAGTTCCGCAGCGCCGTCGACGAGCCCTTGCGGGAGTTCCGCAAGGCTGTCGACGAGCCGATGAACGAAATTCGGGGTACGGCAAACGCTCTGCGCGATTCGGCCGACTTTCGTCGATTCGAGTCCGGCGAGCGCACCGAGAAGCCCAAGTCTGGTGACATGGCGGCGATCACCGAGTCCGCCGCCCTGCTGAACCCGGCGGACCCAGAAGCAGTGCCGGTGGACGCGACCCCAGGTTTTCAGCCAGCTGACGGATCCGACCCGGACCCCGGCCCCGTCGACCCTGTGGAACCAGCGACCGACGTTGACGACGCCTCGTTCGACCGAGAGAAATTGGACCGAGAGAAATTGGACCGAGAGAAACCGGGTGTGAGCGAGTGAAGTTTCGGCGGGGGTCTGGGTCGGCCGCAGCCGATCTGACCGGAGAAATGAGTCTGATCGAGCATCTGGCCGAGTTGCGCATGCGCATCGTTCGGGCGGCCCTGGCCATCATGCTCGGCTCGATCCTGGTCATGGCGTTCTACGACCAGGTACTTCGCTTCCTGACCGACCCGTACCGGGCTCTGTGTGAACGCAAAGGTCCGGAGTACTGCGGGCTCGTCGAGGGTCAGGAGGTGTCGCTGGTCATCCTCGACCCGGTCGAGGGCTTCGCGACTCGCTTGAAGATCGCGTTCTACGGTGGGTTGATTCTTGGGTTGCCGGTCATTCTCTGGCAGCTCTGGAAATTCATCGTTCCTGCGCTTCACAAGAACGAGAAGAAGTACGCGTTCAGTTTTGTGTTGTCGACCGTCACGCTGTTCTTGCTCGGCGGGGTGATCGCGTTTCTCACACTCGAGCAGGCTCTCGAGTTCCTCATCGGCTGGGCCGGGGAGGGGGTGGATCCGCAGTTCCGGGTCGAGGCGTACATCCGTCTCGTCACCCTGATGTTCGTAGCGTTCGGGGTGGGCTTCACGATTCCGGTGTTGTTGGTGTTCCTGCAACTCATCCGAGTTGTCACACCCCAGCAGTTGCTCGGTGCCTGGCGATACGCCATCGTGGGAACCTTTCTCGTGGCTGCGGCGATCACACCGTCCGGCGACCCCATTTCCTTGCTCGCATTGTCGGTCCCGATGATCCTGTTGTACTTCGTTGCGATCGTCATCGGCCGGATTGCGCAGCGACGGCGTAGGCGCACCGAGGCGTGAGCCCTCGCGCCGACCGCCAAGACATCCTCGGCCGGTACCCGTTCCCGATCGACCGGTTTCAACTGGATGCGATCGAAGCGCTCGACGCAGGTCACCACGTCATCGTGGCGGCTCCGACGGGCTCCGGAAAGACGGTGGTCGCCGAATATGCCGTCGCTTGCGCCCTGCAAGACGGCGGACGGGCGTTCTACACGGCACCGATCAAAGCGCTCGCCAATCAGAAGTTCCGTGATCTGTGCGACATCCACGGCGACGACCGAGTGGGATTGCTCACCGGCGACAATGCCATCAACGGTGACGCTTCAGTGGTGGTGATGACCACCGAGGTCCTGCGCAACATGATCTACGCGCGGCGCGATCTCACCGACTTGGTGGTGGTGGTGCTCGACGAGGTCCACTTCCTCCAAGACGCATATCGCGGGCCGGTCTGGGAAGAAGTGATCATTCACCTGCCACTGCACGTCCGTCTGGTGTGCCTCTCAGCAACGGTGAGCAACGCAGCCGAACTCTCCGACTGGGTGGAGACCGTGCGCGGCCCCACGAGGGCGGTGGTGGAAGACCGGCGCCCGGTGGCGCTCGACAACTGGTACTTCGTGTCCGATCGGACCAATGACCGGTTGTCCTTCCTACCCACGCTGATCGATGGTCGCCCGAACCCTCAGGCGATGCGGTTGGATGCCAGCGCCGCACGGTTCCGTCCTGGGCGGCGCGACAAGCGCGACGTCAAGGGCAGCGGCACCAGAAAGCTGGCGACACCCGGACGGGTCGAGGCCATTCGGTTGCTTGAGCAGCAAGGGCTGCTGCCGTGTATCTACTTCATCTTCAGTCGCAACCAATGCGACGAGGCGGCGCGAACGCTGGTGGCAGCCGGAGTTCGATTCAACGACGACGAAGGGGTGGTCGGTCGAATACACGACATCGTGAATCGCAGACTCGACGGGTTGCTCAGCGATGACCTCGAGGTACTGGGCTATCGGCAATTCCTGGCGAATCTCGAAGCCGGTGTCGCCGCGCACCACGCTGGCATGATCCCGCCGTTCAAAGAGATCGTCGAACGGTGCTTCATCGACGGTTTGATCAAGGTGGTGTTTGCCACGGAGACGTTGGCCGTCGGCGTGAACATGCCAGCCCGCACCGTGGTCATCGAGAAGCTCACGAAGTACACCGGCGAGCGGCACGAAACGTTGGCACCTGCTCAGTTCACCCAGCTCACCGGCCGGGCCGGACGACGGGGCATCGACGATCAGGGCAGCGCGGTGGTGATGTGGAGCCCATTCGTCCGATTCGATCAAGTGGCCGAGCTGGCGCTCAGCAGAAGCTTCCAGTTGCGCTCGGTGTTTCGGCCGACCTACAACATGGCCGCCAACCTCGTTCGTACCTACGACGCAACGACCGCCCGGCAGCTGCTCGCGCTGTCGTTCGCCCAGTTTCAAGCTGATCGCGACGTGGTACGGATCGAACGACGCTTGCAACGGCTTCGCGACCAGTACGCCGACGCCCTTGCCGGGGCGACGAGCCCGTATGGCGATATCGACGAGTATCGCGGCGCGGCCAACACATCCGGGCCGCACCTCCGTGACGACCCGCGCGAGTTGGCGTTGATGGAGTGTCGCCCTGGTGCCGTCATCCATGCGAGCCGCGGCAAGTACCACGGCCCCGTCGTGGTGGTTGCGACCGCTCATCGAAAGGGCGGCTTTCGAATCACCGTCGTCACGACTGGCGCTGACGTATTGCACTTCTCGGCTGAGGACTTCCTTGCGGTACCGCAGCGGATCGGCACGGTCGTCCTACCAGGCACCTATTCACCGAACCGCCACGACTATCGGGGCGAGGTGGCCAAACGGCTGAAACGAGCGAAGCTCTCGCCTACCGGTACGGGAAAGAAGGCGGCTCGGATGCCTCGTGACGTTGCGGCCCCGGGAACCGGTTTCCATCCGGTGGAGGCGGACCCTGACCTCCGCGACCGTCTCCGGGCGGCCGAACAAGCAGACCGACTCCGACACGAAACCGTGGAACTGGAGAGGCGGGTTCAACACCGCAATTCAACGCTGGTCAACGAGTTCGACCACGTGCTGGCAGTACTCGACGAACGCGGCGCGCTCGGCGACGATGGTTGGTCGCTCACGGCGTCGGGGGAAATGCTGGCGCGCATGTTCCACGAAAGTGATCTACTCGTGGTGGAGGCGCTGCGACTCGGCCTGTTCGACGGTCTCGACGCAGCCAGCCTCGCCGGGCTGGCCTCGACGTTCGTGTACGAGCATCGCTCGCCCGACGACCCCCCTGCGGCTTGGTTTCCCGGAGGCGAGGTGCGCGATCGATGGAGAGCGGTTGAGCGTCTGAGCGTCGATTTGAAGCGCCTCGAGCAGGCCCACGGTCTCAACGAGCACCGTGCCCCGGACCCGACGTTCTTCGCCATCGCCTATGCGTGGGCGGCTGGGGAAGGGTTTGCGGAGGTCGTCGCCGACGATGACCTCACCGGTGGAGACTTTGTCCGCACGATGAAGCAACTCATCGATCTGCTGGGCCAGATCGGCAACATCGCACCGTTGGAGACCACCCGTTCAACGGCACGCGCTGCCGCCGAAGCGACATTTCGTGGCGTGGTTGCCGACTCGTCAGCTGTCGAGTCGATATGACGGCCTGTGCGTCATGACCATCAAGAAAGGTCAACAGTGGGGCGAACGTGTGGAACGCCCACACGATCTGGCAGCGATGACAACCGACGCAGACCTCGCACGGCGCGAGGCATCCGATGGCCCTGTCGGCGTTGCGGGCGGAGACATCTTCCGGTCGGTCGGTTCGCCGGGCCCGAGGTCGGAATCGATGTGCTTGCCCATCGATCGGTTACATGTCTCGTTCGACGATGACGCGGCAGTTGCCGTGGCGCACGTGGTCGCACGCCAACAGCATCGTTGGTTCGGCAGAGGATGTGGGTGGTGGTCGTGGTGGCATGGTCACGTGCTGGCCATTTGCAACTCCGACTACGTCGGCCAATGGAACGTCGCTCCACGAGCGCATCCGAACGATGGGCGATTCGACGTTGTCGAAGTGGTCCAGATGACGGTGCGCGCACGGTGGGCGGCTAGACAGCGGCTCGCTCAGGGGACCCACGTGCCGCACCCGGCAATCACTGTGCGCACCGCAACCGGCGACACCTGGGAGTTTGCCCGGCCAATGCGAATCTGGATAGACGGGGTCGATCGGGGCACGTGCAAGCGGCTGACCGTCACGATCGAACCGGACGCGCTCTCGATCATCGTGTGATCGCGTCGCAGTCACGGATCGGTGGCGTCTCCCGCGATTCTGTGACTGTGCGTGGTCCGCTGCGCGCGACGCCCCGGACCGTACGATGGGCCGCCGTGACTGTGTACGTGCCAGAGGATTTCACCGCGGCCGAAGCCGACGTGCTTCGGAGGTACTTCACGAATCTCGACGGTCCCGTGTTCGCGCTGGTGAACTTGCCCGAAGTGGTGAAGGGGGCTTTGTTCGCACGGTACAGCAGGAGTGCAAAGAGCCTTCGGCGTCTGTTTCTCGACGAATTCGTTGGCGACCTCGACATCGACGGTGACGCCACCATCGACGCGACAACCGGTCTCGAGCGAGCGGAGCAGCTGTACGAAAAGGTGTTCTTCGAATACGGGGACGACTCTGTCGCCCAGCTCGGTGGCGTTCACCTGGCATGTGAACAGGCCTCGAACCTGCTGACGAAGATTCTCGAATGGGGGCGGCTCATGAGCTACCTCGAACAGAGCACCCGCTACATCAGCTACGACGCACGCCTGGGTGGTCGGTACCGATTCTTCCGGGACCCCGAAGTGCTGGCATCCAACCTGGGTACCCGGTACGTGGGTGACATGGACCGCATGTTCGACGCCTACTCGGCCGCGGTGAACAGTGTCACCGACCACGTTCGCGAGACGATTCCTCGTGATCCTTCCGACAGCGAGTTCGTCTACCGGCAGGCCACGCGGGCCAAGGCTCTCGACGCAACGCGCGGCATGTTGCCGGCCGCGTCGCTGTCGAACGTCGGCATTTATGGCAGCGGACAGGGCTTCGAGTCGCTGTTGCTCCGCATGGCGGCCCATCCCTTGCCCGAGGCTCGGCATTACGCGGGTCTGATGCTGCATGAGCTGAGGAAGGTGATTCCGAGCTTTCTTCGCCGGGTGGACCTGCCAGATCGAGGCGGCGCATGGAGCGACTACCTCGCCGATACACGGTCCGAGACATCAGCGCTCGTGCACCAGCTCTTTGGCGGAACTCCGGTCGACGATGTCGCCGAGGTCACACTCGTCGACTTCGATCCGGATGCCGAGAACAAGTTGCTCGCGGCAATCTGTTATGCCCACTCACACCTGCCCGAGACGATGCTGCTCGATCGAGTGAGCCGCTTGGGAGCCGACGAGCGTCGTCAGTTGATCGTCGCCTACGTGGGCGAGCGAACGAATCGGCGGCACAAGCCGGGCCGCGCGTTCGAGCGAATTGACTATCGGTTCGACGTGCTGTCCGACTACGGAGCATTTCGAGACCTGCAGCGACACCGAATGCTCACCATCGAATGGCAACGGCTCACACCAAACCACGGCTACACGAGGCCAGAACTCGTGGAGCAGGCCCAGACCGGCCCGATGTTCGACGAGACCATGCAGCGCTCTGCCCGCCTGTATGACGACATGCGGTCCCAGTTCCCCGAACAGGCGTCGTACGCAGTGTCCATGGCGTACCGACTGCGCTACATGATGCAGTTCAACGCCCGCGAGGCCATGCACATGCTGGAACTGCGCTCCGCACCTCAGGGCCACCCGTCGTACCGGCGGGTTGCCCTCGAGATGCATCGTCTGATCGCCGACCAAGCTGGGCACCACGCCATCGCCAATGCGATGACGCACATGACGACCGAAGCTCCGGAACTCGAGCGATTGGCTTCGGAACGCCGCGCCGAGGCGCAACGCAACGCCTAGCGGGTGGCGCGCCTCACACGCAGCGCCCCGGGCTGGATAAAAATGACGGTTGTCACACGTACACGGTGCTGTATTCGTACATTCTCGGCCTAGTATCCGGCCGCGACCGCCGTACGGAGGAGAGTCATGGCAGACGACGACATAGACATCAACGAAGCGCCTGAAGGCGATTTCGAAGTAGAAGTCGAAGAAGAGATCGACTTGGAATTGGTCGAGCCTGAAATCGATGGCGATGAGATCGACGATGATGTTGTGCTCGATGAAGACGACGATTTCGTCGCAGAGACCGACGATGACGTCGTCGAGGTCGAAGATGACGACGACACCGGGGAAGATGACGAAAAAACTGCTCGTGCTCGCAAACGCAAAGGCACCGAAGAGGAAGAAGACGACGACGATGACGTCATCGCTCCCGATGATGTCGAAGCTGACCTCGATGCGATCCTCAAAGACCGGATGGTCTCCTCCGCCGATGCCGATGAGGACGACGAGGACGAAGACGATCAGCAGGGCAAGGCGTCTGGCGACAATCCCGACGGGTTGCAGCCGAAGCGAGCCGATGAAACGCTCTGCTCGAACTGTTTCTTGCTGGTTCGCCCCACAGCGCAAGGCTGTCCAGTGGAAGACGACACCTGCCCGATCTTCGGGTAGTCGGTTCCCGAACGATCGTGGTCGCCCAACGTCAGCCCGTCGATCGGGTGATCGATCTCGTGGTGGGGCTCCCAGTCGCCACCGCAGTGGCGGCGAGGCGCAGCATCCCGCTGATCAGACAGGCCTCCCGCGAGGGCGTTCGCATGGTCGCCCAACGGGCCCGACAGACGCTCGGCTCGGGTCACGACACCTCCGATGTGCCGGGAGCTGCCGTGTCCGTGCCGGCGCCCGACCGAGCGAACGGTGTCTCCGCAACGGTCGCTGAATTGGTTACCGAAACCATCGCCGCGGCGGTACCTGAGGTGGCCGTGGCGACCGACTTGCCGATCGATGGCTACGACCACTTGGCCGCACGTCAGGTTGTCGACCGACTGGCCACGTTGACGACGACTGAACTCGCCCAGATAGACCTGTACGAGCGCGCACATCGGCACCGTCGAACAGTGGTGGGACGAATTGCCCAGCTGAAGCCGTGATCGATCCAACGGTGCGGCTCGCCACGGCGGCAGACGTTTCGCAGCTCGCTTGGTTGGAACGAGAGGCGCGATCGGCCCTGCTGGATCAACGCGGGGGAGTGCGTTGGATGCTGGAACACCCTGAACGCGCCGATCATTGGGACAGTGTGGTCGGCAAGGAAGCTACCTGGGTCGCCCACATCGACGAGGTCGTCGTGGGGTACCTCGTCGCCGACTTCGTCGGCGATCTCGTTCGCATTGCCGAGGTGTACGTCAGCCCCCAAGCGCGCGAGCTCGGGTTCGGCGACGAGTTACTGGCGGCCGCGGTGCTGAGCGCGCGGCGGCGGGGATCACGAACACTGGACGCCGAAGCGTTACCGGGTGATCGCAACACGAAGAACCTGTACGAGCGGGCAGGAATCAAAGCACGGCTCATCACCGTGTCGACGCCGCTCGAGCCCGTGTCCCAGGGCGATAATCGTCACCCTGAACCTTCAGTCTGAACCCATCAGACTGGACATCGAGCCAGAACGTTCAGTTGCGCCGCAGCCTTGGCAGCAGGCAGTCTGAACCTCCGCGCTGACCACGGCGTGGCGGTCAGGTTGCTTCGGTGTCAGTTTCTGCTTGGGTCGATACGACGACGGAATCGGCCGAGGCTTCGGACTCTGTTGCGGAGTCGGACTCTGAGCCAGCGGCAGCATCTTCCGGTGAGGGTTCGTCGGTGGCCTGAGTGGCGACCTCGTCGGGGGAGTCCGGTGACGCTGCGGCCTGGCCGGAATCGACGGTGCCAGCCGAAGCCGAAGTCTCGATAGTGGACTTGTCTTCGGTGAGGGCTGAACGCGCACCCTCGGATTCCTGCGAGAGTTCCGCTGCGTCTGCTGGGCTGTCGACCTCGATCGCGTTTGCCGGGGTTGCATCCGTCGACACATTCGTTGTCGACTCGACAGCATCCGTTGTCGGCTCGACAGCATCGTTTGCGCCAGTCGAGCTATCGACAGCGTCGGCGTTGGCAACCGAGCTCTCGGACACCTCGGTCACGGCAGCTTCGGTTCCAGCCGCCGGGGCGTCCACAGCATGTGTCGCGACAGCGTCAGCGGTGCCGTCGTCGGTTCCGGCTGCCGGGGTCTCGACAGCGTCGGTTCCGGCTGCTGGGGTCTCGACAGCGTCGGTTCCGGCTGCCGGGGTCTCGACAGCTTCGTTCGACTCGGCAGATGCGGCACGAGGCGCTGCTGCGGGTGCTTTGTCGGTCGGGTTGCGACTGGCTCCGGCACCGCCCTTCCCGCCACCCTCACGACCGCCACCCTCACGACCGCCACCCTCACGGCGGGGGCCGCGAGCCGGCTTGTCGCCCTCGGGCCCCTTGCGTGGGGGCCCGGCGCGCAGTGGCTTGGGCATGGGGGCCTTGGGGTCGACTTCGACATCGAACATCGCGGCGATCTGTGGCAGGGCAGGAGCGAGCCGCTTCACCGTGGCGAGCAACTCATCGCTGACCACGTCGGGCTTGCGTACCGGTGCGATCTTCTCTCGAATCGGTGAGAATGCTGCCGCCTCGAGCATGGCCGCCCATCGATCGGGGGCATCCATGGGCGCCAAGGATGCGTTGACGCTGTCGATGAGTCGCTGGGCGATATCGACCGGAAACGGAACACCGGCCTTCGGTGGCTGCGATGAGAGGCGAAGTGCTCGAATGACCCGACCGACCGCAAGTGCTGCGTCGACGTCGCCAAACCACAGCACGAGTTCTTGCTCTTGTTTGGTGATGAGGGCCGCACGCATCTCGGCAGCAAGTGCACGAGTGGATTCGTCGCGCGTAACCATCGGGTCGCCAGCTGCAACCACGACACTGCGCAGGTCGCGCAGATCCAGGTGTTCCATCTGGCGTTGCGCAGCCTCTGCCCGATCGAGCCATTCAGCAACTCGAAGTTTTGGCAACAGGTCTTCGGCGAGCTTGACGACTGACGCCTCGGGCATGGGAGGACGCCCCTCTGCGGCAGCACGGTCGTTCTCTTCACGGACACGTTGGCGCACTGCTCCCATCCCCTGCAAAGCGAGTTCAGCGATTTGCCGCTGAGCTTCTGGAATGTCGGCAAGGAGCGCTGCGCGATTGGTTTTTCCAGGGCGAAGACGCTTCGGCTTGGGGCGTTGGGGCAGTTCGGGCGGTGGGGTGAACGATGGCCCGCGCCGCTCGCCGCCAGGCCGACGTCCGCTTCCAGCGCCTTCACGGCGCTGACCGTCATTCCTGCGGCCATCTCCACGGGTTGCATCGCTGCGTGGTGCATCGCTGCGTGGTGTATCTCCCCGGCTGCCAGCGGGTCGCGGAGCACGGTCGCCAGATGGGCGTTCACGATCGCCGCGAGGTCCATCGCCACGTGGTCGACGATCGCCACGATCATCGCGACGGCCGCGCCCGCCGTCGCGCCCGCCCTCTCGTCCACCGCGACCACCTGGGGCCCGGGTTTCGAGCACCGGCTTGAAGTCTTTCTCTACTGGCAGCAACTCGACCAACGCTCGGGACTGCTTTTCGCGACCGGGAACGATGCTCAAGATCGTGATGCCATCGAGCTCCTGCTCGGCTTCCACCCGAAACTCGTCGCCGACGGCCGCGCCCGATGGAAAGAGCGCTCCGTCCACGATGCCTTTTGGCTGCTTCGCGCCTGCGGCTCGCCAGGTCCAGGTGCCGTCTCCGAGCGCGCTAGTGAGTTCGATGTCGATCCGTCGAGACATGGTGCGCAACCGTATCGCCTCAAAGGGTCACCGCACCATTGTGTTCGTAGCGGAAGAGCTGGATTCGTGCGGCTACGGTCACTGTGTGCCGATCTATGCCTTAGGAACCGTGGAACCAACGATCTCGAGCCAGGCGTTCGTTCACCCAGACGCCGTCGTCATCGGAGATGTGTGGATAGGGCCCGAGAGCACAGTGTGGCCCGGCGCAGTACTCCGCGGCGACGGCGGAGGGGCCATACGCATCGGTGCGAACACGAGTGTTCAGGACAACTCGGTGATTCACACCACGCCCGACGTGCCGACGATCGTCGGCGATCGATGTGTCATCGGCCATCTGGTCCACCTCGAATCGTGCACGATCGAAGATGACGTGATGGTCGGAAACGCAGCCATGGTGTTGCACCACTCGGTCATCCACACTGGCGCCATCGTCGCCGCCAACTCGGTGGTGCTCTACAACGTCGACGTTCCCGCCGGAGCCCTGGCTGTTGGATCGCCGGCCGTCATCAAACTAGGCGCCGCCAAGTCTGAGCTGATCGTGTCCGCTGCAGCCTCGTACACCGAGCGTGCCCGCACGTACCCGTCGTTGCTCCGACGAATCGGCTGAACCGTGCGCGTCCTGGAGTTGGAGGTGCCGATCGCGGACGTCGAACTGGCTGCCGACCGGCTCTGGAGTGCAGGCGCGCAGGCTGTCGAGGAGTGCACGCCGCGTGAAGGCCGGGTCTGTCTGCGTACCGTGTTGGCAGCGGACCACGACCAGTCGTCACGGCGGTTGGGACCACTCGGGTCGAACTGGACGCTCACTCACGTGGATGTGGACGATGAGCCGACCCAGACGTGGCGGGAGTTCGCAACTCCCGTCGAGATTTCGCCGACCCTCGTCATCGCCCCGGCGTGGCAACCGCCACCACCCGCTGTCGCTGGTCGGCTGACGGTGGTGATCGAGCCGGGCGGTGCGTTCGGTCTCGGTGACCATCCGACCACCCGACTCTCAGCAGCGGCGGTCGAACGGCTCGTCCCACTCCGCGGTCGAGTGCTCGACGTCGGTTGTGGAACGGGAGTGCTTGCGATCATCGCTGCGCTCAACGGCGCTGGTGCAACGGTTGCGGTCGACATCGCGGAGGCCGCCGTGGAAGCCACCGTGGACAATGCCCAGCGAAACGGGGTGCAACGGGCGATCTCGGTGTCCACGACTGGGGTCGATGTACTCGACGGGCAGTTCGATCTCGTCGTTGCCAATGTGTTGGCTCCCGCGCTGGTGGCAATGGCTCCCCACCTCCGCCGGCTGACATCAGCTGCAGGGTCCCTCGTGATTTCCGGCCTACTCGCTGACAGCTACGACCGAGTTGCGCAATCGTTGGCGCCCATGCTCGTGCAGCGGGTCGACCTTCTCGATGGTTGGGCTGCGGTGGAACTCATCCATCCGTGAGCAAGGCTTGGATCGCCGACGCCATCGGCTGGGCTGGCACCGCTCCAGCCACGGTGGTAGCGAGCGCACCGGCAGCCGCGCCCCATCGAACTGCCGTTGCAAGGTCGTCACCGAACGCAAGGCGGGCGCACATCGAACCGCAGAAGGCGTCGCCTGCGCCGGTGGTGTCGACCACGTTGACCTGAAACGGAGCGATGTGTTGTCGTCCGCCGGGGGTGATGAGGTCGACGCCCTGCGCACCGCGGGTGACCACCAACGCACGAACTCCGAGTTCGATCAGCCGGTCGGCACCGCCGAGCAGTTCGAGTTCGTGCTCGTTGGGCACCACGATGTCCGCCAGCTCGAGCAGTTCTGCTGTGAGGTCTGCTGCCGGAGCCGGGTTGAGCACGGTCATGGCACCAGCCGCTCGGGCGGCCGCAAAGCCAGCGATCACTGTCGCAAGCGGCACCTCGAGTTGCGCCACGACAACACCGCAGCGGGGGAGCGGTTGGGGCACCTGCACCGAAGCGTTCGCACCGGGCACCACGACGATGGTGTTTTCGCCGTGATCGTCGACCACGATGATCGCCCGGCCGGTGATGTCGTCCGCGCCCACAACGTACGACGAATCGATGCCGTTGTCGTGCAGGACGGTGCGCAACCGAACACCTGGCTCATCATTGCCGACAGCGCCGATCATGGTGGTCCGTGCTCCGCTTCGGGCGGCGGCGACCGCTTGATTCAGCCCTTTGCCGCCGGCGTGTTCGGCAAGTGACGTTCCAAGCAACGTCTCGCCTGGCATGGGATGGCGCTGACATCGAGCGACAACGTCCAGGTTGGCACTGCCAATGACGCAGACGTCGAAACTGCCTTCGTGCACAGGAGGCGAAGCTAGCCCGCCGAACGGGCGCGAACTCCAATGGGGGCGATCAGCCGGAATCCGGCAGCGTGCCGCTCGTCTTCGGACTCGCCACCCCAAAAGCCATACTCGTGCTGATCTCTGGCGAAGGACTGGCAGTCGAGCTGCACCGAACAACCTCTGCACACCTGACGAGCGGTGACTTCACGACGTTCGCGGGCTTGCGGACGCTCGGCAGGTGCCGGAAAGAACAGATGCGTCAACCCCTTGCAGGCCCCGTCGTTCATCCAGTCTTCTTCGCGTGGTTGGTGCATGCTGACGATGTCGGCTAGTGCCACTGCAAGTTCCCCTTGTTCTCGTAGTTCCCCAACGTCGAGCTTCCGGTACGCCGGGCGTGGTCGACAGGAGCACCATAGGCCCGGCTAACCGCTCAGTCAATTATCATTAACCAGCAATTTGCAAGAACGTATCAATCCTGGAAGGTCTCTCGACGGCGGCGCATTCGCGGCGGCTCATTCGCGAATGGCCAAGTGTGGAGCAGTACCTTTGGTGGGATGGAAGTGGCCGAGCGGATCAGAGCAGAAGGCTCGAGCCTCACGGGCGCCGAGCGCCGCGTTGCCGAGGCAATTTTGCAGTCGCCCCAGACGGTTGGCTTCGGAACGGTGGCCGAATTGGCTCGAGCGGCTGGTGTCGGCGCAGCCACGGTGGTTCGCATGTCGGCAAAGCTCGGATTCGACGGCTTCACGGAGCTGCAGGCGTGTGTCCAGCGCGACCTCATGTCACAACTCCGACCAGCGGCAGAACGCATCCGTGACCCTGCGGCCGACGCCCGGGCATCACATGCTGAGGTGGAACTGGCCAACGTGCGAAACACTCTCGAGGCGATCGATGGTGCAACGCTGAACGAGTTGGTGGCGCGCCTGGTCGACCGTTCACGACCAGTGGCGATGCTGTCCGGTGATGACTCCGCCGGGGTTACCGAACAGTTCGTCATGTACCTCAAGCAACTGAGGTCCGGCATCACGGTGCTCGGGGGAAGCCAGGTTGCTGTCCGTCGCGACATTGCGCTGCTCGACCCGGCAACCACGGTGATGGTCGTCGACCTGCGTCGATACGAACGGTGGGTGCTCGACGCACATGACCTCATCGTCGAACGTGGCATCTGGTCAGCAGCCATCAGTGACAGTCCGCTCTCACCGATCTCCACCCGAGCAAAGGTGGCGTTCGATGTATTCGCCGGATCGGTCAGCCCGTTCGACAGCCACGTGGGCACCCTGGCATTGTTGAATCTCGTGGTCGCCAACGCGTCGCTCGAGCTGCGCGACACCGCCGGAGAACGACTGGCAGCGATCGAAGCCGTCTGGCGCGCCGGGCGAACACTGGTCGCCCAGGACTAACGCATCACGACGGAGAGCGTCGGCAGATCGGCTCGACTCCGGTGCCGTCGGTAGCCTGGACGAAATGTCGTCCGACGTTCTCGATCAGGCCAGCATTCGTCGAACGTTCGCGATCATCAGCCACCCCGACGCCGGCAAGACCACGCTCACCGAAAAGTTCTTGCTGTATTCGGGTGCCCTCGCCGAAGCTGGTGCGGTCAAGGCCCGTTCTGGCCGGCGATCTGCAACATCGGACTGGATGGAGATGGAACAGAAGCGTGGTATCTCCATCAGCTCGACGGCGCTGTCGTTCGAGTACCGAGACCACCAGCTCAACTTGCTCGACACGCCTGGGCACCGCGACTTCTCCGAAGACACGTACCGGGTGTTGTCGGCCGTCGATGCCGTGGTGATGGTGCTCGACAGTGCCAAAGGCATCGAGCCCCAAACCCTCAAGTTGTTCGAAGTGTGTCGGTCGCGCAACCTGCCAGTTGTGACATTCCTCAACAAGTACGACCGGCCCGGGCGTGACCCGCTGGAACTCCTCGACGAGATCGAGCAACAGATCGGTCTGCGGCCGACTCCGGTCACCTGGCCAGTTGGCATCAGCGGCGACTTTCGGGGGGTTGTCGACCGGCGAACCGGGGAGTTCACCCGCTTCACCCGAACGACACGAGGCAGCGCCATTGCGCCCGAAGAGGTGGTGGAGGCTGATCGCGCAGCCGCCGAAGAAGGCAAGGCGTGGCTCACGGCCCTGGACGAATGTGGACTCTTGTCGGCCGTGGGTGCCGATCTCGACATCGGCTCGTTCCTGGCGGGGGAGTCCACGCCGGTATTCGTCGGCTCGGCGTTGACGAACTTCGGCGTTCGATCGGTACTGGACGCGATCGTCGACCTAGCTCCAGCACCTCAACCTCCACTCGACATCGATGGAAACCCTCGACCTCTAGATGAGAGTATGGGTGCCTTTGTGTTCAAGGTTCAGGCCAACATGGACCGCAGTCACCGAGATCGAATCGCTTTCGTCAGAATCTGTTCCGGCAGATTCGAGCGGGGCATGGTGCTCACCAACTCACGCACCGGCAAGCCCTTCGCTACCAAGTATGCGTCGACTGTGTTCGGAGCGGAACGCAGCACCGTCGAAGAGGCATATCCCGGCGACGTGGTTGGACTCGTGAACGCCACCGGGCTCAACATCGGCGACTCTCTGTACGACGGCACGCCGGTGACCTTCCCGAAGATTCCCAAGTTCTCCCCGGAGGTGTTTGCGAGTGCGCGACCCCTCGACACGGGCAAGACGAAACAGTTTCGCAAGGGCCTCTCGGAACTCGACGAGGAGGGTGTCGTGCAAGTGCTCCGAGATCCCGACATGGGCGACGCCGCGCCGATCCTGGCTGCCGTCGGCCAGCTGCAGTTCGAAGTGTTTGCGAATCGCCTCGACGTCGAGTTCAACAGCCCGATCGAGGTGTTGTCTGCCCCGTACCAGGAGATTCGGCTCACGAACGAGGAGTCGGCCAAGCGGCTCAGGGAGATCGGCGGCATTCGCATCATGAAACGTGCCGATGATCGACTGGTGGCGCTGTTCGAGAGCAAGTATCGGCTGCAACGGATCGAGGCTGACGAGCCGACTCTCATGTTGGAACGCATCGTCGCCACCTGATCTGTTGTATCCCGCAGGCGCTACTGCGCCCCGTCCTAGTATTTCGTCATGACGGAAACAACTGGTCCCAGTCACCTGGTGGGGGACGAGCCCCTCCGGTGCGGCTGGTGTCGTCGAGTCGTTGCCCCCAGGGCCGGCCCGGGGCGGCCGAAGAAATTCTGTTCGCAGAAATGTCGCCAATGGAACTGGGTGGCGCGCGAACGGGCCGACGAGCTGAACCTGAGTGAGCACGAGTTGGTGATCGCTCGATCCGAACTTGATGCGTTGCACGACGATCTCTACGTGTTGGCGTGCGCGATCGAAGACACCGAGCGTGACCTGGCGGCTGTACACGGCGAGCCCACGGCGCACGAACTCCGCAGCATGCTCGGCTGGCTGATCGAGTCGGCTCGGCCGCTCTGCGGACGCGAGATCTCTGCGCCCCGAGCGCCATCAATATCGTCATGACGTAATGGGCCCGATCCGTGGGTGGCGGGCGATTCTCGCTCGAGGGGCCATCCTGGGACCGTTGTCATTTGGCGAACGGAGCGATCACGGCGAAACGCCCAGGTAAGGGCTTGTTGCGCCGTTCGGCGGTTCGTTGTCGTGCGCTCGTTGTAGTTCGTTGTGCACGGAGCGTCAGTTTTTCACGTCTGTCAAACCCTCAAGCTGACGTTGAGGGTATTCCCCCGGGAACCTAGATTGGAGTTCGTGAGTGACACATCGCCCATAATCTCCGTTATGTCAAGTCGAGTCATCGACACGATGGAAGCGTCTGGATCCTGTCACGCAGGCTCCGGCGTGGGTCCTGCCTGGTCACAGGCCCACGCGCAGATGTCCCTAGGGCGGCCAGGACGGTCAATGCAAGGAGCGGCGTGGCAGCACCCGCTCGAGCGTGCCGATAGCCATCTGTCCCAGTTGGAGGAGAGCCTCTCTTGAAGAACACTCAGATTCATCGAGCACATCGTCACCTGTTTCGCGGTCACGTGCTACGTACCTTCGCCGTCGGAATGACGATCAGTTTCATGCCCGCGCTTGCCCTCGCTCCAGTGGCGGTGGCAGAGTCGCCAGCGACCACCGTCACCGGTCTGAAGCTCGGTGCCTCGGGCGAGACGGTGCGCGCGCTCCAGCAAGCGCTGATCAATCAGGGCATCAGTCTCGCTGGCGGCGTCGACGGTGTTTTCGGAAACGGTACGTTGACCGCGCTCAAGCGGTTCCAATCGCTCCAAGGCCTGAACCAATCGGGTGTGGTGGACGACGCCACGGCGTTGGCGTTGGGTTTGTCGTCGAGCCCCTACCTCGGCCTCACCCAGGGCAACCAGGGTGACAACGTGAAACTGCTCCAGTCGACGCTGATCGCGCAGGGCATTGCAGTCACTGGCGGTGCCGATGGTGTGTTCGGAGCCAGCACAACGACAGCAGTGAAGACCTTCCAGACTCGCAAGGGCTACTTGGCCACCGGCACCGTGAACGCAGCCACGGCGGCCGCACTCGGCAGCGTGGCCGCCGCAGCTCCGCCAGCTCCAGCCCTGACGGCAGCTGCGCTCCCGGCAGCCCAGGCTCCCGCAGTTCGTGGCGACGCCATCGTGGCAGGCTTGAAGGTCGGAGCCCGCGGCGACCAGGTGCAGCGTGTGCAGGAGATGCTGATCACGGCGGGTGTTTCGGTCGTGGGTGGCGCCGACGGTGTGTTCGGAGCGTTGACCGCGAACGCCATCAAGTCGTTTCAGAACTCGCGTGGTATCGCTGCAACCGGAACCGTGGACCAGGCAACGCTCGATGCGCTGGCTGCCGCAGCAGGGGTCGCTCCAGCTGCTCCAGCTGCTCCCACGTCCCCCGCTGCTCTGCTGCAAAAGGGTTCGCTCGGCGAGGCCGTGAAGACCGCTCAGCAGCAGTTGATGAGCGCCGGTATTTCGGTGAAGGGCGGCGCAGACGGCGTGTTCGGCACGAACACAGCAGCAGCGGTTTCGGCGTTCCAGCAGGCTCGTGGCCTTCCAGTGACCGGAGCGATCGATGCCGCCACTGCCGCAGCCTTGGCGGCGCCGAGCAGCCCCGCTGCCGCGGTGAGCCCGTTGCTCGGCTTGAAAGCAGGTTCGCTCGGTACCAGCGTGCAGCAGCTCCAGCAGGCACTGATTGCAGCAGGGGCGACGGTTCGCGGTGGGGCCGACGGCATTTTCGGCCCGGCCACCTCGCAGGCATTGAAGGACTTCCAGACCTCGCAGGGCCTCGGTGTGTCCGGTGTGGTCGACGATGCAACGGTGGCAGCCCTGGCTGCGCCCAGAGCACCGACGTCTGGTTCGGGAAGCGGCACTGGTGGCACCACGGTTGGGTTTCCCATCTACGGCGAACAAGGTGAGCGTGTGATGGCGCTCCAGGGCGCATTGGTTGCGGCCGGCATCGTCCTGCGTGGCGGTGTCGATGGCGACTTCGGGTCGGGCACCAGCAGCGCGATCATGACGTTCCAGCAGAACAAGGGTCTGACTGTCACCGGCAAGGTCGATGCGGCAACAGCGGCAGCGCTGGGCATCACCGCAACGGGCGCGCCGAGCGGCACCGTCGACAGCGGGGTCTCGATTCAGGTGTTTCCGGTGCAAGGACGCTGCGGATTCACCAATACCTGGCACAACACGCGCGGTGGCGGTCGGCTGCACCTTGGTGTGGATGTGATCGCCCCTGCCGGCAACCTTGCTTATGCCGTTACTGACGGCACGATCACCAAGTTGTACGTCGACGCTCCGGGCTCGCTGTCGGGCAACGGCGTGCGGCTCACGCTTGCGGACGGGACGTACTTCTTCTATGCCCACTTCACCGCTGTCGCCGACGGCATCGGCCTCGGCTCGAAGGTCAAGGCAGGTCAGATCTTGGGCACCGTCGGGGCAACGGGCGACACGGTGACACCGCATTTGCACTTCGAGGTGCATCCCAAGGGCGGATCAGCGGTCAATCCATACCCGATCCTGAAGGCAGTCGACGCTTGCAGCCAGACCGCCCCACTCCCCCAGGGCTGACCCGCCGAACTCCTCGACATCGCCGGCTGAGCCTCAGTGGATCGGTGCGTGAGGTTGGCAGGGTGCACGGTCACCGGCCAAGCTGAGAGAATGAGCGTGGCCCCTCCCACCGACGAAGCCCGAATCGAAGCTGCAGTTCGCGAGTTGCTGGCGGCAATCGGGGAAGATCCCGATCGTGACGGCTTGCTCGCCACGCCGGGTCGCGTGGCGAGGATGTACACCGAGGTCACCGCTGGAATGCGCGAGGACCCCAAGGAGCATTTGGGAACCCTGTTCGACGCCGACCACGACGAGATCGTCTTGGTACGAGACATTCCGTTTTCTTCTATGTGCGAGCACCACATGCTTCCGTTCATGGGAACTGCTCATCTCGGGTATCTTCCCGGCGCGGGCGGCAAGGTCATCGGTCTCTCGAAGCTGGCCAGACTCGTCGACGGTTACGCCAAGCGATTGCAGGTGCAGGAGCGGTTGACGACCCAGATCGTCAATGCGATCGAGGACGCGATGAATCCTGTGGGGGCGATTGTGGTGTTGGAGGCAGAGCACCTCTGCATGGCGATCCGCGGGGTTCAAAAACCCGGCACGTTGACCATCACTTCAGCAGTGCGCGGCTCGTTCCGTGAAGACCCCAGGTCGCGCGCCGAAGCGATGACGCTCATCACCGCTCCCCGCTCTCGCTGACCCGGCGAGCGAGGGAGTCGAGCATTCCGTCATGACGATGTTGCTCGGCGCTTCGCAAGATGGGCTCGATCGCTTTGTGGCATCCGGCCGGTCCGTGAACGATCCATCCGAACACGCCACCGCCCTCTCGTGGGTGCTTGACCGAGCCGAGCAACGGATTCTGCTCGTCAATCATCGGATGCATGGCTGGTCGTGCCCTGGCGGGCACCTCGAGCCTGGCGAAACACCTTACGAGGCGGCGATCCGCGAGTTGTACGAGGAGGCGGGACTGGCCGCCACTCCCCTGTCAATCGAACCCGCCGTCGTGGCGCGCCGGGTTGGGTGTCCGCGAACACCGGACAAGCCCGTCGTGCACTGGAGCTACGGCTTTCAGTTCGAGTCGAGCTCCGCTGTCGTCCCAGTGGCCGAACACGGTCAGCCCGGGCGCTGGTGGCCGATGCGTGAACTCCCTACTGATCGCGCCACAGACATCGATGAGGTGTTGTCCGCCCTCGGGCTTCTGCCGTAGCGAGACCCGGATCTTGGCGATCAGAGCGTTCGGACCGGGTCGGCGCGCACGTCAGGGTTGGTCGTGCGGCAGCGTTGTTCTTGCCGCGCGAAGGTAGGCGAAGGGGGTTCTGGCGCCGAAGTTGCCGACCCTCGACGTGTACACGTCGGCGTATTTCTCGACCTGGCGGGCGAACAGACTCTTGTCGTTTCCTGCGCGCATGAGGGGGCCCCACACCTTGTTGCCCATTGCGCCAGACTGCATGGCGAGCGGTGTAACTTCGTCATCGATTCGCCGGATCTGACCGTACAACCGGTCGAACTCTGTGTCGGGTCGAGAGCCGGCTCGAGCGGCGGCAAGTCGCGCCAGCGACAACTGGGCTTCCAACACGGACTTCTCGGCCATCAGGGTTGTCAGGCGCTTTTCGTTCGTGACGAACGCTGCGCTGTCGGCAATTTCAGCCTCGAGTTCGCGCAGAATCAGAGCGGTGCGCCATCTCAGCATCGACTTCGACACGTGCACGTCTCCGAACAGATGGTCGCCGACGTACAGAATTTGATCGCCAGCGAGCCCGAGGCTGAGCTCGACGGTTCGTGCGCTGCCTCCGTGGTACACCTCGCCGATCTCGAACGTGCCTCGGTGGGGTTGGAACAAACCACGCTCGGCATCCACCATTCGAAATGCGGGTTCGTTGAACTCGAAGAACCGGGGTTTGGCGGCGGCGACCACGACCACATCGAAGAGATCCCGCCAGGTGCCTGACGGAAGATGCGAGTCGAATGCGTACTTCATGATCGGCTGGGTGTAGTGCCATTCGCTGTTGGTGATGAGGAGCAATCGTTTGCCGGCGAGCCGCTGATCGAGCAGCGTCTCGGCAGTCTCTGGCTCCAATGAACAAAACCGATCTGGGTCGGCGATGATCTCCGCCTTGAGCGCGCCGGTGGCATGCGACTCGTCCAGGGCGAAGCTCACCATGCGGTGGAGTTCGTCGTACCCGATCGGTCCACTGATCTCGTCTGCGTCGAGCAGGTCCACCAGTTGTGCGTACAGCGATGCCTCCGAGATCGAGAACAACGTGTTGAGAAAACGGAATCTCGGTTCGCCGAGGTCGACGACCACACCTGCGTACGTGGACCTCAGCTCGTCGAAGGTCAACATGCGGGTTCCGTGCTGGGCCTGGATCACGTAGCCAAAGCGGGTGGCTTTGAGCAGGTTGCCCAAGTCGAGGTCGATGACGAGACCTTGGATGAAGTGATCGGGGTTGAACACCACGTCGTTGACCGGCATACCCGACAGGGACAGCATTTGGCGGGCATGCTCGAATGCAGCCGACTCCCATTCATCGGTGCGGTAGTGGATCAGCGTGTAATCCATGTCGTAGCCGATGGCTTCGACCGATCTCAGGTTCAGGGTGCGATTGGCATACACGCCGCGTTCTGGTCTGTCGGTCACCACTCGAGTGTGTCACGTGGTCACGGACGCG
>JBBREA010000028.1:0-30902 GCA_038203385.1 Acidimicrobiales bacterium
GCTGTTGGAGTGACGACGCCGTCGAGGTCGAACAACACACCGTCGTACGCTTTCCAGTCGACGAGGCTGGTCATGCGACGCAGGCTAACCACCGACAGCAGGGCCGAGACGGACGATCTGCTTTCACCATGAGCAGTGACCGGATCAGGAGTGGCTGTTATCCGTGATTCGCTCGGCCGCCACGGCCTTCAACGCTCTGTAGTCGAGCTTGCCGTTCACGGCGCGGTTCACCGAGGGGATCTGATGAATCGTCTTGGGCGCCTTGTAGCGCGCCAGTTTGCCTTTGACGTGTTCGATGATCGCTTGGCCGTTGAACACGGCCCCTGGTTGCAGTTCGACCAGTGCAGTGATGGCCTCCCCAAATCGTTCGTCGGGAAGGCCAACGACGGCTGCGTCGGCTACATCTGGGTGCAGTTTAAGGCACTCTTCCACCTCTTCGGGGTAAACCTTTTCGCCTCCGGTGTTGATGCACTGACTCCCACGACCGAGCAGTTTGACTGAGCCGTCGGCGCGCACCTCGGCGAAGTCGCCGGGAATCGTGTAGCGACCACCATCGATCATGACGAAGGTGTCGGCAGATTTCTCGGGATCTTTGTAATAGCCGATGGGTGTGTACCCGCGGAGTGCAACTCGGCCGAGCTCACCGCTGCCCGGCACGACGTCGCGACCATCATCAGTGATGACTCGAGCCCCAGGGCCGAGCCGGAACTCAGCAGTGGCTTCGCTGCTGCCGGAAGTCGTCGTGTTGGTGGCCATACCGATTGCCTCACTCGAACCGAGAGCGTCGACCAAGATCAACCGGCTGTTGTGTCGAAGGAGGCCATCCTTGGTTTCCTTCGACCACATCACCCCTGACGAGAGGATGACTCGCAACGTGGAAATGTCAAATCGATCGGGCTCAGCGTCGAGGGCAGCAAGGATCGGCTTTGCGAACGCGTCTCCCACGATCGACATCGACGTGACGGAATACTGCTGGATCGTGTCGAGCAGATCGGCAGCATCGAACCTGCGACCGACCGTCGTGGTGATGGAACCGCCCATCAACAGGTTCGCCATCGCGTTGAACAGGCCGGTGCCGTGCATCAGAGGAGCGCCAGGCAAGTTGCGAGGACCAGCTTTGGTGGTGCGCGCAGCAAGCGCCAAGAGGTCGGGCTGTGGACCAATCGCATTCTTGTTCGAGGAGTCGAGCGCGCCGAACATGTCGTCTTGACGCCACATGACACCCTTGGGCATGCCGGTTGTGCCGCCGGTGTACAACAAGAAGAGATGGTCGCCGCTACGACCCCAGGGCGCACTCACCCGTGTCGTGGCAGTAGTGGCAGCGACGTCGTAAGGCATGGCCCAGGGGGGGCATGGGCCTGTGTCATCGTCTACCCACAACCAGAGCCGGATGTGAGGCACCCGCTCGCGGATCGCCTCGATGTCGGGCACAAAAGAGCCATGGAACACCACGGCGACGACGTCGGCATTGTCCCAGAGATACACGAGTTCGTCCGCTGCGTATCGGTAGTTCGTGTTCACTGTGGCCATCCCGGCTTTGAACGCACCGAACACGCTCTCGATGTACTCCGGGCAGTTGTACAGATACTGAGCCACCTTGTCTTGCTCTGCCAGGCCAGCGCCCAGCAAGGCTTGGCCGATGCCGTCGGCGCGCTGATCGAACTCGGCCCACGAGATGACACGGTCGCCCTGCTGTTGCGCTAGGGCACCGGGAATGGCGTCGGCGATGGTTTCCAGTGCATCAGCGATGTTCCATCCATTGGTGGTCGGCGTCACGTCTTCCGACAGTAGTTTCGCTGGTCGCAGCTTCCTAACCTTCGGCCATGCTCGTCGACGAAGCCCGCGCCGTGTCTCGTCTGGTCAGCGACGGTGCAGCCGAAGCAGAGCAATTGCGACGACTGCCCGCAGCCACGGTCACTGCTCTGGCCGAAGCAGGGCTGTTCACCATGTGTTTGCCAACCGCCTACGGCGGCCCGCAGGAAGGTCCGCTTGGTTTGGTGGACGCCACGATCGAATTGGCACGCGCCGACGGCGCGGCCGGCTGGTGTGCGGGCATTGCGTCGACCACCTCGTCGCTGGCCGCGTTTCTCGATCCCGATGTCGCGAGAACCGTATTCGAGTCACCAGCGGTCGCCAGCGGGGGAGTGTTCGCCCCAAATGGGGTTGGTGAATTCGTCGATGGCGCGCACCGGGTGACCGGGCGTTGGCAATGGGGAAGTGGCACTCAGCATGCGGATTGGATCGTGGGCGGATTTCGGGCGGGTGACGGAACGCAGCGCGTGGGGTTCTTCCGTGCCGATCAGGTGATCTTCCACGACACGTGGCACACCTCGGGTCTACGCGGCACCGGGTCGCTCGACTTCTCGGTCGACGACGCAGAAGTTCACGAGGACTATGCCTGCATCGTCGGCTCGCCACCTCGAGTTGACGAACCGACGGCTCGGTTTCCCAACTTCACGTTGTTGGCGCTCGGTGTTTCGGCAGCTGCGTTGGGGATCGCCCGACGCGCCCTCGACGAACTCGTCGAGCTCGCCGGAGGCAAGCGGCCGCAGTATTCCACACGAACCCTTGCGGACAGCCCGTTCACTCAAATCGAGTGCAGTCGCTCGGAAGCGCGGTGGCGATCAGCCGCCGCCTACCTTCGCGACGAGGTCGACCGCGCATGGCAGAGTGCAGTTGCCGGCGGCCATGTGTCGGTCGATCAGCGAGTTGCGATCCGTCTTGCGGCTGCGCATGCGGTCACTGAATCGGTGGCCGTCACCACCACCGCATGGCAGCTTGCCGGAGGCACTGCCGTGTACGACACCAGTGCACTCGGCCGCTGCCTGCGTGACGTCAACGTCGTCACACAGCACATCATGGTCGCACCGAAGTTGCACGAGACGCTGGGCAAACATCTGCTCGGCGCCGAGTTCAACCCAGCAATGATCTGATGCCGAACGACAGGACTGGAGTGTTTGCAGTGAGCGAGACAGAGGGGGACATGATCGACACGATCAGGACGACCCGAGCCATCCGACGGTTCACTGATCGGCCCGTGAGCGATGCCGACATCGAACGCTGCCTGCAAGCTGCCCAACAGGCGCCGTCTGGTGGCAACGTTCAACCACAGCAGTACATCGTGATCACCGATCCGGGCCTCAAGAACGCTGTGGGCGGGTGGTACCGCAAGGCGTATCACCGCTATGAGGCGTCGCTTCCGACGAGGGAGTTCCCCGACCAGGCGGCACAGGCATCGTGGGAACGCACCACCCGAGCGAGCCGCGACCTTTCCGACACCATGGGGCGGGTCCCAGCGATCGTGTTGTTCCTGCAGCCCATCATTCCATGGGGATCTGCTGACGCAGAAGGCCCGTTGGACATCGGTCGGCTCGATGCATCGGTGTATCCGGCGGTGCAGAATTTTTGCGTGGCAGCTCGGTCGCTCGGGTTGGGCACGACGCTGACGACGGTGATCCGCGTCTACGCACGCGAGGTCTTGGAGGTGCTCGGTGTTCCTGCCGACCGATTCGAGATCGCTGCGCTTGTGCCGGTGGGCTACCCGCTGGGCGCCTTTGGCGTTGCACCACGCAAGCCGGCATCTGCGGTGACCCATTGGAACACCTGGTCGAACAAACGGCGCTGAGGACTGACGAGTGTCGAGCCACAGACGCGCAACTGACCGACCGGACGAAGCTATTAACCCGTCCAGCCGGCCAGACGCCCGCTCAGATGCTCATGCGACTACGGGTGTGTGGCTCGCCGCCGCCGCTGGCCGAGTGTCAGTGCGCCGATACCACCGAGCAGGAGGAACGTAGCCATTCCCACTTGCATGCCGAAGATGCCACCGGTGGGCGGCAAGATCGCGATCGGTGGAACGAACACTGAGTCCTGGTCCGAGTTGTTGTCCGTGGTGGTTTCGGTGGTGCTCGTGGACACCACCGCCACGTTCTGAATCGTCACGTTGGCGAGCCCGTCGACCACGACTGATCGAACAGTGAACGTTGCCGACTCACCGGGCACCAAGTCCGGGGTGGTGCAGTTGACCGTGCCGCCGACCCCGGTGGTGGTGCCCGAGCAGTTCCATGCCGGCGGAGCGGTAACGCCGGTGAGTACCAGCGTGGCAGGCAACTTGTCGACGAGAGCGACGTCCAGCGCCGTAGACGGACCGTTGTTCTTGACGACAATGGTCCAGTCGACCGAGCCTCCCGGCAACACCTCGGGACCGCCAGCAATTTTGGTCACCTGGATGTCGGTGATCCGTGTATTGGTGATGGAACATGACGTCGTGCCGCCGGGGCTCACTTGGAACGTAGAACTTCCCAGTCCGCTCGCTCCGTTCGTACACGTCATCGTGCCGACGACGAGGTCGCTGTCGACCACCTCTGAAATGGTGTAATCGACACCTGGTGTGAGGTTGTTCCACCCGACGGTGGGCGCCCCCGAAGTGGCTGTCTTCGTTCCTGCCTCACCGACCGGGACCGGCGTGATCGTGAAGTCGAAGCTCCAGTTCGTTTCACCGGGAACGGTCTTCGTCACGTTGGCACTGCCGGTACCGATGTTGGTGATGGCGCAGTCGACGCTTTCGCCCGGATTCGGTGTGAACGTCGAGGTGCCAACACCGTCGGTGCCTCCGCACTCCAGGGTGCCTGGGAGGTAGCCGGCCTTCGTCGACTCGGTGATGGTGTATGCGGTGCCAGGTGCGAGCCCGGTCCAGTTCACCGTTGGGTCCGTGTTCGTGGCTGCCTTGGTAGCACTTTCACCCGCGGGTACCGGGCTGATGGTGAAGTCGAACGACCATTCGGCCGCACCTTGCACGCTCTTGGTCACCTCGACGTCGGCGAGTTCGACGTTCGTGACGGCACACGTGGAGGTGACTCCGGCTTGCGCGGTGAACGAGGAACCCCCGTCGCAGACGACGTTGCCGCTGATGTAGCCGTCGACCGGTGCTTCGGTGACGGTATAGGTGACACCAGGTCGCAGGTTGCCCCACGAAACGGTGGGCTGTGGTGCGGTCGCAGTCTTGGTGGCGGTTTCACCAGCAGGCACCGGCGAAATCGTGAACTCGAACTCCCAGTCGTCGCTGGTACCGGTGACGGTCTTGGTGACGTCGACAGCGCCTGCTGCGAGGTTGGTCTGCAGGCAGTCGAGCGACTCGCCAGCGGCGATGTCGGCGGTCACGCCGGTGGGTGCACCGTTCACGTCCGCTCCGATGATGGGTGCCTGGGCCACACCATCGGAGTTGGTGACCGTACACACGAGGTCATCGGCGAAGAAGCCTGAGGGCACACCAGTTTCGGTGACAGTGACCGATCCTGGATCGACGATGTGGCTGCCGGCAGCGGCTGGGACGCCGGCCTCGGTGGTAGTGGCACTCAGGATCGGGAATTCGGCTTCTGCTTGAACGACTGTGAAATCGAACGGTCCGCCAACTCCACCAATGGTGACCTTCTCGACGCTGACGGTCGGCGGGCCGATGTTCTTGATGATGCATTCAGCCGTGTGGCCGGGAGCGACTGGAAAGCTGAGGTCGTTGGGGTCGCCGCCGAACAGGGTGACGGTGACTTCCTCGCCAGCGATCGGGTCCCAACTCGTGCACACGAGTGACACCTGGCTCCAACCCTCCGACAGCGCAGTCTCCTCGACGAAGTAGTCGGGGGAAATCAGCACGTCGCCGACCGTGACGGACGGAGCATCGGGCACGACGAGTTCCACCGGAACTTGAGTGTTCCCGAATGTGACGTCTTGTTCGTCGAGTTGGGTGATGAGCGCATCGAATGACGGTGAGCCACTCGGCACAGCCGGTGCGGTCTCCTTGATGACCGTGATCTCCGAACAGTTGGTGAGCGTCAACGGTGGAACGCCGACGATGTCTTTCAACGTCGCGTTCTGGCTGTTGCCGGTGCGAGACATCGGGTCGCCCGCCTTGAACGTCGTGCACGGGCCATCCTGCGGGAGGATGCCGGCTGCGGTCAGGTTGATCGCGAACTCACCGAACGTGAACGGGTCCAGCGAGTCCTGGGTCTGGCTCGCTCCGCCACGAGTGGTGATGGCCTCGAAGGCTTCGCCCGGCGGCGGAGTTGGTTCCCACGAGTTGCCGTCCCAGTTGAGGACGGTCACCGTGGTCTGGTTCGTGTTGTCTTCGAAGTCGTAGGAGATGAGCAGGTCGTCTGCGTTCGTCGTGGTGTCCTCGCCGAGCAACGGGTACAAGATGTTGATCTCGCCGTTGACGTTCGGGCGGGTCCAAGCGCCATAGAAGATGAACTCGTATTCGCCACCCGTCTCCACGATTTCCCACGACTGCCATACCGAGCAGATGTCACCCTTTGTCAGGATGCTGCCCGACTGGACGGGCGGGTTGTCGACCTGGATCTGGTCGATTTTCGAGCCTGGGGTGAGAATCGTGCTGTCGACGGAGATCGTCTCGCCGGGATTTTCCGGGTCAGGGACGGTCTGGGCGCTGCACACCTCGTCGGTGCGAAACGGTGCTCCATTGAGATTCGTCGCGCTGGCCGGATCCGACTCCCAGTCCTGGCCAGCAATCACATTGTCGACGCGGGTGTTGCCGTCGATCTCGAACCTGGTCTCGTAGGGGTCCCCGATGAACGCTGCCCCTACCGGGTTGACGTTCAGCGCGATTGTCGTCGCGGCCACCGCTCCCGCCGCAGTGAAGGTTGACAAGAAGCGCCGAAGAGGTCGCCGATTGACGTGTGTAGTCATGAGTCCGTCCCGCTGTCAGTACTGCCGCGTGTGTGGTCCGTGCAGATTCCGGCTCAGAATACTTCATGGCAACCAGAGCTTGTCCAGCGAATTTCTACAGATTGCAGCCTTCTTGAGGCTGGATTGGTGGTGCAGCTGAATAACCCCAGCGTGCAGGGCCTGTCCAGCGAAGCCAGATCCCAGTTTCACTCGAGGTGGTCGGCTATCCTCTCGCTGCGTTGGTCGGACCGCCGTACGGGTAACCACGATGAGTGTTATTGGCGTCACGCCGGGTGGCAACCCTAGGCGCGACATCGTCTCGCGACATCGTCTCGCGACATCGTCTGTCGCTGCCTCTCGGGGCGGAGTGGGCCGAAGCCAGGTGTCACACCACACTGATGTGATTCTGCCGCTAGCGTTGTGGGGCCATGTCTGAGAACCCCCTCTCCGGTCGTACTGCCAAGCGCGACGACCTTCGCAACCTTGCGATCGTCGCCCACGTGGACCACGGCAAAACCACATTGGTCGACTCCTTGCTTCGTCAGTCGGGTGCGTTCAGCGCACACGAAACCCTCACCGATCGAGTGATGGACTCCAACGACCTCGAGCGCGAGAAGGGAATCACCATTCTCGCCAAGAACACCTCTGTTCCGTGGCACGGAGTGACGCTGAACATCGTCGACACGCCCGGCCACGCCGACTTCGGTGGTGAAGTGGAACGAGCGCTCACGATGGTCGACGGCATCGTTCTGCTCGTCGACGCTGCTGAAGGTCCGCTGCCGCAGACCCGTTTCGTGTTGCGCAAGGCGCTCGCCTATGCGATGCCGGTGATCTTGGTCATCAACAAGGTTGACCGGCCCGATGCTCGCATCGCCGAAGTGGTCGACGAGGTCTACGAACTCTTCATGGACCTCGACGCAAGCGCCGACCAGCTCGACTTTCCGATCGTGTACAGCTCTGGTCGCGACGGTTGGGCCACGCTCGATCCCGAAGGCCTCGAAGCGGGCCAGCACGGAGCTGATCTGGCGCCGTTGTGCGACGTCATCTTGTCCACCATCCCGGCTCCGTCGTACACCCCCGGAGCGCCGCTCCAGGCGTGGGTCACCAACCTCGACGCCAATGCGTATCTCGGGCGCTTGGCGCTCTGCCGGGTCATCGAAGGAACCATCCAAAAAGGCCAGCAGGTCACGTGGTGCCGCATCGACGGCTCCATGACCAAGGTGAAAGTGGTCGAGTTGTTCCTCACCGAGGCACTCACCCGCGTGTCGGTCGATTCCGCCGGCCCCGGCGACCTCGTCGCAGTGGCCGGTATCGCCGAGATCTTCATCGGCGAAACCCTTGCCGACCCGGACAACCCGGTCGCGTTGCCCATCATCACGGTCGACGAACCAGCTCTGTCGATGACCGTGGGTATCAACACCAGCCCGCTCGCCGGCCGCGAAGGTACCAAGGTCACCGCACGTCTGATGAAGAGCCGCCTCGATGCTGAACTTGTCGGCAACGTGTCGCTCCGAGTCAACAACACCGACCGTCCCGACGCCTGGGAAGTGCAGGCGCGTGGCGAACTCCAGCTTGCGATTCTGGTCGAGACGATGCGTCGCGAAGGCTTCGAACTCACCGTTGGCAAGCCCGAAGTCATGACCCGGATGATCGACGGCAAGAAGCACGAGCCGGTCGAGCGGTGCACGATCGACATTCCCGAAGAGCACATGGGTGCCGTGACACAGTTGCTTGCCGCCCGTAAGGCGCGGATGGAGAACATGTCCAACCACGGTCTTGGCTGGGTGCGTCTCGACTATCTGGTGCCAGCCCGTGGTCTCATCGGTTTTCGAACCGAGTTCATGACGCTCACCCGTGGTACCGGTGTGCTCAGTCACATCTTCGAAGGGTTCGAACCCTGGTTCGGTGACATCGCTGCCCGCGACCGTGGGTCGATCGTGTCGGACCGCAGCGGCCCGGCCACCACCTACGCCATGGTCAACCTGCAAGAGCGCTCCACCATGATGATCGGCCCAGGCACCGAGGTGTACCAGGGCATGATCGTCGGCGAGAACTCACGTGCGGGTGACATGGACGTCAACGTGTGCCGCGAAAAGAAGCTCACCAACATGCGCGCGTCCTCGTCTGACGAAACCGTCAAGATGACGCCGCACCGCCAGCTGTCGCTCGAGCACGCCCTCGAGTTCATCGCCAACGACGAGTGCGTCGAGGTGACCCCGAAGAGCGTTCGGTTGCGCAAGGTGCATCTCGATCCGTTGCAGCGTCACCGCCACGCCAAGCAGCTCGCCAGCGTCACCTCCTGACAGGGAGTGGTTTGTGTCAGACACAAACCACTCCTTGCTGGCACACTTGCTCTCGTGATTCAACAGGCAATGCGCGACGATCTCGATCTGCGGGTCGATGAGCTTCGGCAGATCGTCCGCTCGCTCGGGACGGTTGTGGTTGCGTTCAGTGGGGGTGCCGACTCGGCGTTTCTTGCTGCGATCGCTCACGCCGAACTCCGTGAACGCGCGCTCGCCGTCACCGCTGTGTCGCCGTCTCTTGCCGGGTCGGAAGCCGATGACTGCCGGGCGCTTGCGGCCGAGGGCGGGTTCGAGTGGATCCCGGTGGCAACGCACGAAATGGAACGGGCGGCGTATCGGCTGAACGACGGCGACCGGTGCTTTCACTGCAAAGCCGAGCTCATGGCCGTTGTCGGTCCGATCGCATCTCAGCGGGGGGCAACCGTGGTCCTCGGTGTGAACCTCGACGATTTAGGGGATCACCGTCCCGGCCAACGGGCAGCTGCTGAAGGCGGTGCGCGATTTCCGTTGGTCGAGGCCCATATGACCAAGGACGACGTGCGCGAGGCATCTCGTCGCTTGGGTCTGCGCACGTGGGACAAGCCGGCTGCAGCCTGTCTCGCGAGCCGCGTACCGTATGGCACCGAGGTGTCGGTGTCGGTGCTGAACCGGGTCGAACGCGCTGAAGCGGCTTTGCACGATTTGGGCTTTCGTCAATGTCGGGTTCGCCATTACGGCGACACGGCTCGCATCGAGGTCGACCTCGACGCGCTAGGCGCGTTGATGTCGGAACGTGTGGCTGTCGTCGCGGCCGTGCGCGGTGTCGGCTATCGCTACGTCACCGTGGACCTCGAAGGCTTCCGATCGGGCAATCTGAACTCGGCGTTGTAGGCACTGACGGTGCTCGTCGTTCAGTTGGACCGATCCACGC
Organism: Acidimicrobiales bacterium; assembly: GCA_038203385.1. Lineage (GTDB taxonomy): Bacteria > Actinomycetota > Acidimicrobiia > Acidimicrobiales > Ilumatobacteraceae > Ilumatobacter. The sequence continues at coordinate 9,892 of JBBREA010000028.1, forward strand.
GCGAAGCGGTGACGAAGTGGTCGTGATGTTCGCGCGTACGAGACGCAGGCTGGTGTCTGTTGGCGCTCTGGTCGTTGTCGCCGGCGCATTGACGGTGAGCGCTCCGATCTGGATTCCTCTGAGCGTTGCGTTCGACGTCGTTCGGCTGAAATGGCGATTGCCGGTGGTGCGGCTGGTCGTGGTGCTGTGGTGCTGGTGTTGGATCGAACTCGCTGGGGTTGCGCGGGCGCTCGGGCTGTGGCTCACAGGCCAGGCTGGCGACCAAGCCGCCAACTACCGCTTGATGGGTTGGTGGTCCGGCGCGCTGATGAGCGTCCTGCGCCGAGTGCTTGGCGTGGACCCGTCCATCGAGCATGCGGAGGCGTTCGCTCAGGGCAATGCGGTGGTGCTGCTGCGCCACGTCAGCTTCGCCGATTCGTTGCTGAGTGGATGGGTGTTCTCGAACCAGTATGCGTTGCAACCCCGGTACGTGCTGAAGAAGGAACTGCTGGTCGATCCCTGTCTCGACATCGTGGGGAATCGACTGCCGAACTACTTCCTCGATCGTGACGCCGCCGACGCACAAGTGGAGCTGGCGGCTCTCACGTCACTCGCTCGGAACATCCGGCCCGGTTCGGTGGGTGTGATCTTTCCCGAAGGAACCCGGGCGAACCCAGCGAAGCGGGAGCGCGCGTTGCAAGTCATCTCGGTGCGAGATGAGGAGCGTGCGCTCCGCCTGGCTCCGTTGCGGCACCTGTTGCCGCCGCGTCCAGCGGGTGCGGCTGCGCTGCTGGAGGGCGCGCCGAGCGCTGACGTGGTCTTCGTCTGGCACGTTGGATTCGACGGACTCGACTCGTTCCGGGGCATGATCGACGCGGTGGGCAGACAGCTTCCTCCAGTTCGTTTCGTTGCCAGGCGTGTGGGGAGGTCTGAGGTGCGCAAGGGAGACGATTTCGTCGCGTGGCTAGACGACCAGTGGCTGGCGCTCGACCGTGAAGTAGACGCGGCCCTCGACGCCGCGAGGACCACATGACCGTCGGCGACGCGATGACCCCATCAGCTGTGGCAATCGCCGTACTCATGATCACCACGTGGCTCGTCAGCCTGCTGCTGAAGAACGCTTCGGTCGTAGACATCCTTCGGGGGCTCGGTTTCGCGCTGGTGGCCTGGGTGGTGCGGTTACAAGGCGACACCAACACCACTCGGCAGTGGATCTTGGTCGGCATGACCTCCGTATGGGGCGTGCGCCTCGGTGGCTACTTGTTCTGGCGCAACCATGGACAGCCGGAGGATTACCGCTACCGCGCCGTGCGCAAACGGTGGGGACCACGGTTTCCGTTGATCAGCCTCGGCCAGTGCCTTCATTCCAATGAGACCCAAGAAGCAGTGAGGAGCTGAGGCGGGTAGATGAGGCTTCGCCGAGCCTGCCCGGTTGGCGACGCCAAGAGATACCGGGGGAACTGAGCGCAAAGACGGGTGGATTCAATGGGAGCGCAGCGACCGATCTGCTCATCCCTCAGTCGTTGAATGGAACGGAACAGGGTCTTTGCGTAAGGTCGCGTCGTGAAACTCTCGATGAACATCAACTACTCTGGCGACTTCTTGGCCGACGTCACGCTCGTGCAAGACCTCGAAAGCGCAGGCCTCGACATCGTCTGGGTTCCCGAGGCGTACTCGTTCGACTCGGTGTCACAGATGGGATTCTTGGCCGCGAAGACGAGCACGATCGAGATCGGCGCAGGCATCCTGAACGTGTACTCGCGTACTGCCACGTGCATGGCTCAAACAGCCGCCGGCCTCGACTACGTGTCGAGCGGACGGTTCGTCTTGGGCCTCGGGGCATCTGGCCCGCAGGTGGTCGAGGGTTTCCACGGAGTGCCGTACGAACAGCCAATGGCTCGTATTCGCGACTACATCAACGTCTGTCGAATGGTGTGGCGTCGCGAACCGGTGGTGTACGACGGGGTCACCGTCACCATTCCGCTCCCCGCCGATCAAGGGTCCGGGCTTGCCAAACCGCTCAAGCTCATCAACCACCCGGTGCGAGCTAACATCCCCATCTTCTGGGCCTCGCTCATGGGTCTCAGCGTCACCGCGACCGCCGAGCACGCAGACGGTTGGCTGCCGATCTTCTTCGACCCCGAAAAGTTCCACACGGTGTGGGGTGACGAACTCAAAGCCGGTCTCGCCAAGCGCGACCCGTCGCTCGGTACCCTGCAGATCTCTGCAGGTGGGATGGTCGCGATCGGTGACGATCTGGTGGGAGACGCCGCAACCGCTGTCCTCGACAAGGGCCGCAACCAACTGGCCCTGTACATCGGCGGCATGGGTGCACGCGACAAGAACTTCTACAACACGATCTGCCAGAAGTATGGCTATGTAGACGAAGCGAAGGAGATTCAAGATCTCTACCTGTCGGGCCAGAAGGAAGCAGCTGCGGCCGCGGTGCCCGCCCAGATGCTGGTGAGCACGAATCTCGTTGGCCCGTCCGGCTACATCAAAGAGCGCATCGCTGCGTATCGAGAGGCTGGCGTGACGCATCTATCAGTCAACCCCGTCGGCGCCAGCCCGGTCGACACCATCGACAAGCTGCGCACCCTGCTCGGCTGACGCCTCGATCAAAGAGGGCGGCTGCGGAACTGCGCTGCCCCCAGCGACGTCGAACGCCTATGCGACGTCACACTCTTCCCGCCCTCGTGCTGCTCTTCGCAGTCGGGTTCGCTTCCTGCGGCTGGTCTGAACCGGACGCGTCGGACGAAACAGCAGGCCCTGCGCCGAGAACGGTTGCAACGTCCGGTGCACCCAACGCGACGGCCCGCGAGACCTCTACTTCTATCCCGTCCGCCTCGTCCAGCACGTCCACCGCGAAGCTCGGGGACGGTGGTTGGATCGGCGGCGAACCTGACTGGAGGAACGGTTCCGGATCTGAAGCCACGGCTATGGAGGCGACAACTGGAGCCGTGGCAGATGGTGGCCCTGATCGCGACGCCGGCAGCGACACCTACTCGGTCAGTGCGTCGGCAACCACCGCCTACATCGTTCCGCCAGGCGAGCCAGCGCCCCGCGAAGGTGCGGCAGGCCCTCTGCAAGCCGGAAGCGTCGACGACAACGCCGACTTCGCCGTCTACCTGACGTACCTCGACCGGATCGCGTCGCTGGGAATTCCGCTACGTCCGTTCATCCCGTACGGGCGCGTGGTCGCCACGGTCACGGGAGACAACGGTTTGCCTGTGCACGGCGCCGAAGTGGTGGTGTCGGCGGGATTCTTGGATGCGACGATGCGAAACGAGGTGGTACGTCTGCGTACCACGGCGGATGGCACCGTTCGCTTCTTTCCCGAGATGTATCTGTCAGCAGCTGAATCGGCCGGCTTGGTGATGAGTGTCGGAGGCGTCGAGGTGCAGGTGATCCCTGGCGAGCCAGTGGAACTCGTCGTGCCGCAACTGGGCGGTGCCCAGGCGCCCATCCCCGTCGACGTACTGTTTCTGCTCGACTCCACTGGCTCGATGAGTGACGAGATCGACCGCCTGAAGACCAGCATCGACTCGGTTGCCCGGAGGGTTGCAGCGTTGGCAGGGCTTCCCGATGTTCGATTTGCAATGACGTTGTATCGCGATGAGGGCGACGAGTTCGTCACAGCGACGCATGACTTCACCAGCGATGTCGACGCGTTTCGGGGTGAACTCGCCGACGTGATTGCCGACGGCGGCGGCGACTACCCCGAAGCACTCGACGAAGGCCTGGCTGAGTCACTGACGGCTCCAGCGTGGCGCGACCCGGCTTCGACGGTGCAACTGGTGTTTCTCGTTGCCGATGCCCCTCCGCAGGTGAATCGTCAGGTTCAACAGGGTTATGAGATGTCGATTCTCGACGCGGCGGTGCGTGGTCTGAAGATCTTCCCGGTGGCCTCATCGGAGAGTGACGACCAAGCCGAAGCGGTGTTCCGCCAGCTCGCGCAGGGCACCGGAGGCCGATTCGTATTCCTCACCTACGGTGCGGGTGGAGCAGCGGCGACCGGCGAGAACACCGACATCGGTACCACCGATTACGAAGAGTTGGCCCTCGACGACCTTGTGGTCAGGCTCATCGCCGAAGAACTCGCAGTGCTGAGCGGCGACGACTCCTCGGTGCCACCTCCCACGCCGACGAGTACGACTACGCCCGACGGCCAGTGATGATTCAGCGGACGTAAGCTCGACGCCGTGAGCGGAATCGACCACCCGAGCGAAGAGTTCTTCGACGAATCGGTCGTCGACTTCGACGAAGCCTTTGGTGACACCGACGACGAAGCTGACGACGCTGAATCATCGGGAGACAGTCCTGCCGGCACAGGAGTTCTCGACCGTGCGATGCCCGAGACCGACGACGCCGACCAGGCATTCATCCGAGCTGCTGAGGCGCAGACCGCCATCGCGCGAGCAGCGGCGATCGCCGCCGGTCGACGCAAAGGTGGCGTTGCGGGTGCGGCCCTTGCTGGTGCCATGTTCGCCGTCGCTGAGATCTACGAAGGCCCGCGCAAAGAGCAGACGTCGGTGGTGGTCGAGGCGTCGAGCGACCCGAATGATCTCGATGCAGACGGGCTGGAGGTCACCGTTGGCGAGGTGTCGGTGGCAGCGCCGGCTCTGGAACGGCTCGAACCGGTCAGCGAGCGCGGCCGACGTAGGCGCCCGGTTGTCTGAACATCTGGCCATGCCACCGAGCAGGTGAGGTCGCAATGGCTCGCGGTTCGTCCTCGAACATCCAACGCGCGAAGTTTCGTTGACCCCAGGTGCCGCTCGCAGCAACGATACTTACTGCCGCGTCGACGCCCCTCTGATGACCGAGGATCGCTCCAAGTCGCTTGGACATTCGGTGATCCGCGAAGAGATGGTTCGCGACCGATCGTTCATAGCTGCTGGTTGCGATCTCTGGCTGCAGTGCGCCGGCGCCGATGATCGCTTCAGCAGCGAGCCGCCCGGTGAGTAGCGCCTGCCCGATGCCTTCGCCGGTCATCACGTCGGTGGCTGCGGCTGCATCGCCGACGAACAGCACGCGCCCACGCGTGATCGACAGCTCGTCGATCCGTGCAGGGATCGGCCACGCGGTGTGCCGCCCTTCCATCTCGAAGCCAGCTCCCAGGGCTTCGACCACGTGCGGGCGCTGCAAAATGTCTCGCCACGTCGCCGCCATGTCTTGCACCCGCCGCGTGCCGTCGCGGAGTACACCGAACCCGATGTTCGCTCGGTTCCCCGGCAGCGGGAACGACCACGCGTAGCCGGGAAGCAGGTCGGGTTCGAACCAGACGATCAGTTCCCCGGCAGCGGTACCGGTGACGTTCCGGGCGTATTGACGGAACGCGTGCCACTCGCCGCGATACCCGTCGAGCTGTGCGCCGACAGCCTTACGAACACCGCTCCACATGCCGTCGGCCGCGATGACGTAACGGGTGGCGATCGTGCCCACGTCGGCGCGTCCGGTGTCGACCAGCACGGCGTGGGGAAGTCGGTCGTCGCTGCTGCGATCGATGTCGCGTATGCCTGCGAAACTGCAATCCTCGTGAACCTCGACCCCCGCTCGCCTGGCAAGCTGTAACAGCTCATGATCGAGCGATGCGCGAGGCGCAACGGCCGCGAACAACCCGGCGCCCGTGAGGGGTACGACCACCTCACGACCGGACGGCGATCTCAGCCGAGCTCCGGCAATGTCGAACCAGCCCTCCACACTGTCGGGGGCGAGCCCGAGCGATTCGAGCTCGCGTAGTGCCAACGTGGTGAGACCGTCGCCGCAACACTTGTCGCGCGGAAAGGTCGACTTGTCGATGAGGTGCACTGCACGACCGGCGCGTGCAAGCACGATGGCTGCGGCCGTACCAGACGGCCCGCCTCCAACCACCGCTACATCGGTGGTGATGTCCCATGCCAGCAGATTCTCGGATCTCACGTATCGGCAGGCTACGGACGTTTCAGCCGTTGGCGACGACCTCTCCCATCAACATGACCGGCACCGTGTTGGTGTAATTGGGGACATCGCCGGTGATCTCGGCGCCATGCTCTTGCATGGCGGCCTGGAACGCCTCGGCGCTGGACACCACTGCCCAAGCCATGGCGTGGTAGTCGGTGCCAATCACGTCGACAACGCCCCATCCCTGGCAGGCGTCGCCAAGGTGCTTCGCGATCATCGGCATGTGGTTGGTGGCGTAGTAGTCCATGTCGAACGAGGTGCCGTCGGACTGCGGGTACAGAATAGAAACGGTGATCATCGAGCGATCTTGTCAGACCCCATTGGGAAAACTCCGATTGACTGAGCTGATGCCGATTCCTGCGGTGGCCAAGCTCCTCATCGACGTCGATCACCTTGCGGTGGCCGGCGTACTGGCTGCTCGGGATGCCTCCACCGACGAGCTCGTGGTAGCCACCGGCCGCGACCGTCGCGTGGTGCTTGAATCATTGGGCGAGCTGCGAAGCGCTGGTCTCGTCACAGCGACGGGCGACCGCTATGCGTTGATCGTCGACGTGCTGCGAAGCGCTGCCGCCGAACTCACCGACCTCGACGTGCCGATGGATCCGATCATCGGTTTCGGTATGACCGACGACGAGCGACTGGTGCTCGGCCGCTATTTCTCAGGCCGAGTGCTCCACGAGATTCCGCACACTCGGGCCAAACGTCTCATCGTGCTCGAGAGACTCGTGCTCGAGTTCGACATCGGTCGCCGGTATGCAGAAGCCGAGGTGAACGATGTGTTGTTCTCGTTCCACCCCGACGTGTCATCACTGCGGCGACACATGATCGACGAAGGCCTGCTCGACCGCGAGCACGTCGCCGGCGTGAACACCTATTGGCGCAGCGGGGGGCGAGTCACCGCTGCACCCACTCCCTGATCGCCGCGGCCACTGCATCTGGTTGCTCGGTATGGGCGGCATGGGCGGCATCTGCAATGGTGGCGAACAGCGCGTTCGGAAGCGCGGCTGCCATTCGCTGCCCGATTCCGACGAACTTGTGGTCCTGTTCGCCGGCGAGCAGTAGCACCGGCACGTCGATCTCTGTGAGCCGATGCCACAGCGATTCCTGGTTGCCTGTGCCGGAGCGGCGCAGGCTGCTGGAGAGCCCGGCGCCTGTGTTGCGGCGGCGATGAGCAAGCGCCCCCTCGTCGGCCGGGAGGCGCGCAAACATGGGCGTCGCCAGCCACTCGTCGACGAACGCATCCACGCCGAGGGCCTCGATCGCCACTGCCCGCTGCTCGTCGAGGGTTCGACGGTCGGCGCGTTCATTGGGGTCCTCGATGCCAGCGGTGGCCCCGATCAGCACCAGTCGGTTGATGTGATGTGCGGGCGCGAGTGCTGCGTGCAACGCAAACCTCGCGCCCATCGAATAGCCGACCCACGTGCCGCTGCCACCGAGTCGGGCGAGAGCGTCGCCCGACGAGGAGATCGCGGTGGGTTCGGCGCTCGACAGCCCGTGTCCTGGCAGATCGATGAATGTGAGGGTATGGTCACCAGTGAGAGCACCCGCGATAGCGCGGGCAGGGCCGTGCCAATGGTGATGGGTTTGTGTGAACCCGTGGAGGAAGACCAGCCTCGAGGCAGCCATTGGGTTGCAGGTTCAGCCTTGGGCGGCGTCGGCGGTACGTGCTGCAGCACGACGCAAGACGTTGACGAACGTGTCGGACTCCTGCGCTCCTGGCACAGCCCACTGCCGATTGATAACGAAGGTGGGTACGGCGGTGATGTCGAGGTCGCCGGCTTCAGCGATCTGTGCCGCAACTTCCGCAGCGCCGGCACTTGATTCCAGAAAGGCGATCGCAACGCCCCGATCGAACCCCACGTCGGCTGCGCAGTTCGCCAACGTGTCGACGTCACCGATGTTCAGCCCGTCGATGAAGTACGCGTGGAGCAGTCGTTCTTTCATGGCGTCTTGTGAGACGGGCGACTCGGGTTGGTCGGCCCACCACAGCAATCGGTGAGCGAGCAGGGTGTTGGCCCGTAGTGCGATGTCGAGTTTGAACTTCAGACCATCGGACGCGGCTGTTTCGGTGACCCGATCGATCATCTGCTGCGCGTTTTCGCCACCACCGAACTTGCGCGCGTATGCCTCGATGACCGGCATGGTGGAACCGGGTGGCGCGGAAGGGTCGAGTTGGTACGCCCGATACGTGACGCGTACGTCGATCTCGCCTTCGAGCTCGCGAAGCGCTTGCTCGAATCGACGCTTGCCGATGTAGCACCACGGGCACACCACGTCCGACCAGATCTCGACGTCGAGTTGTGGAACGGGAGCGCCTGTCATGTGGTTCACCGTACCGACTGCGGCGTCCAGCCCGTATCGTCGCGAACATGACGGCGAACATGCTGGCGTCGACGACGCTGGTCGATGAATGGATTCGGTGCGGGGTCCGCCATGCGGTCATCGCTCCCGGTTCGCGGAGCACTCCGTTGGCCGTGGCGTTGGCGAACCGGGACGAACTACAGATTCATGTAGTGCACGACGAGCGTGTCGCCGCGTTCATTGCGCTCGGCATCGGCCTAGGCGGCGTGCCGGCCGTGCTGCTGTGCACCAGCGGAACCGCTGCAGTGAACTTCCACCCAGCCGTCGTCGAGGCGGGGCTTTCTGATGTTCCGATGATCGTCTGCACCGCTGATCGACCCCCCGAGCTGCGGGGCATCGGAGCGCCGCAGACCATCGATCAGATCGAGCTGTACGGTGCGTCGGCTCGGTGGTTCACTGATGCACCGGTCCCAGACCATGAACAGCCCGACCAGCGCGAGTTGTGGCGGCCTCTCGCCCAACGCTCATTCGTGTCGGCAGCTGGCGGGCCAGTGCACGTGAACCTGCCGTTTCGGGAACCGTTGCTCGACTCCAGCGGTCCGCTCGAGTTGCCCGATGCAATCGGCCCTCCCGTGCAGAACCCTCCCGTGCAGAACCCTCCCTCAAACCTTCCTGGCGGGTGGGCAACCAGTGGCCCGCTCGAGACCGACTTCGATCGTCAGCGCGGCGTCATCATCGCTGGCGGCCGCTCCGGCGTGGCTGGCACCGAGGTAGTGGCGCTCGCCGACCGGCTCGGTTGGCCCATCCTGGCCGACCCTTGCTCCGGGGTTCGTGACCACGCCATCACTGCGTTCGAGTCGCTGCTCCGCCACTCCGAGTTTGCCCATGCTCACGCGCCTCAGGTCGTGGTTCGGGTCGGGCGCCCACCAGCGTCGAAGATTCTCAGCCAGTGGGTGGTGGCTTCCGGCGCCTCCGTGTTGCAGGTTGGTGGCCCCGGAGTCGTCGACCCCGACCGCAACGTCACGAGGTACTGCTCTCTGGCCGACTTGGCGACGCTGAACGGAGCGCCCGGCACGCCATGGCTGGCCCGCTGGCGTCATGCCAACGAGAAGGCCGAGGCCGTCTTCGACCAGCTGTGCTCGCACGACCAACTCACCGAGCCGGGCACGGCGCGTCTGGTAGCTGCGGCCGCTCGGCGCGTTGGCTCGCTCGTGGTGTCGTCGTCCATGCCGGTACGGGACGTGGAGTCGTTTGGCGGTCGAGCGGCGAATGCCCATGCCAATCGGGGGGCGAATGGCATCGACGGAGTGATGTCCACGGCCATCGGCACTGCGTTGCAGACCGGCGCAACCGTCACCGTGCTCATTGGCGACATTGCCTTCCTGCACGACAGCAACGCTCTGGTAGGTCTCACCGGCCGCGGCGTCGACCTTAGGATCGTGGTAACCGACAACGGTGGGGGCGGCATTTTTTCCTTTCTGCCTCAGTCAGCCGCGCTCAGTCCCGACCGTTTCGAGCAACTGTTCGGAACGCCCCACGACAGCGACATCTGTGCGCTCGCCGCAGCGCACGGTCTGCGAGCGAGCACGGTTGCAACGGCAGCGTGCCTGGTAGCCGCTGTCTCCGAACCGGGGCCGTCGGTGACTCGGGTCGCTACCAACCGCGAAGCAAACGTTGCAGAGCACCATCGTTGGCATGCCGCGGTTGCCGCTGCGCTCGGCTGACTCAGGGGCGGACTATGGCGCTGAGCATGGCCTGAAACTTCGCTTGGGTTTCAGCAAGTTCGGCCAACGGGTCGCTGGCGGCCACGATGCCACCACCGGCGACCAGTCTCGCAGTGCGCCGGTCCGCAGAGAGCTCGGCACATCGCAATGCCACCGCCCACGTTCCGTTGCCCCTGCCGTCCACCCAACCGACCGCGCCGCCGTACCGTCCGCGTTCGAAACCCTCGACTCTCGTGATCAGCTCGATGGCCTGCTCTCTGGGGTACCCACCCACCGCAGGCGTGGGTTGGAGGGCCCGCACCAGTTCGATCACCGTGGCGGTCGGCTTCGACAGACGTCCTTCGGCCATGGAGCCAAGGTGTTGGACATTGGCCACCTTCACGATCGACGGCTCGGGCGCCCAGTCGAGGTAGCTGCAATAGGGGAGCAGGGTGTCGCGGACCATCTCGATCGCAGCGCGATGCTCGATCTGGTTCTTTTCGCTGGCTTGCAGCTCTGCGGCGAGCTGTGCGTCGAGTTCGGCATCGCCTGTCGTTCTCGTGGTTCCTGCGAGCGGATGGGCGGTGACGACGTCTGCGTCAACACCGACGAGCAACTCGGGTGAGGCTCCGACGAACCCATCGATGGAAAAGCGGTAGCTCGAACCAAACGATGCCTTCAGCCGTTTGAGCACAGCATGGATGTCGATCGGAATATCGCTGTCGACGAAAATCGGACGTGCGATGACGGCCTTGTCGAGACGTCCGGAGCGAACGGCGTCGCGGGCCTGAAGCACGGCTTCGAAGTAGCGATCGATGTCAGCGCCGGGCCGAATGCTGTACGCCGCTGCACTCGGCTCTGGGTCGGTTCCACCCCCGAAGATGAGTTGATGGATGTCGATGTCGGCGTCGCCGATCGTGGTGATCCACCGTCGCCCGTCGACGCCCTTCCCCACAACTACTTGAGGGATGAGCAGTTCGGCCGGCGCGCCAGGGAGGAACGGAATCGAACCGAGCGCAATCGGTCCGGGGGTGTCGCCGACGCGATCCTCGTGGTCAATGGTGGCGAGGAAGCTGACCGCCTCGTCCACCGGTACCCGCGCGATCTCGCCACGCCCGGCGAAGCCGACACCATCGCGAACGAACAAGCAGCCGCTGTTGCGGGCAAGATCGTTGAGGTCGAGATTGGTTTCGAGCGCAACGGTGACGGCGTGCATCAGGGCTTGTCGCGGGTGCCGAGGAGTTGTTGGGTCAGACCGCCTGACAGGTACCGGTGCTCGGCATCAGCGAATCCTGCGGCCCTGAGCATGGCCACCATCTCGGCAGGTTCTGGGAGATAGGCAACACTGCGCGGTAGGTAGCGGTACGCCGCCCCATCAGAGAGCAGCGCGCCGATCTTGGGCACCACTTTCCCGAAATAGATGTTGTTGCCGAATCGAAGCAGCTTGCTCTTCGGCACGCCGACGTCGATCAAGGCGATGCGCCCCCCGGGCCGCGTCACGCGAGCGAGGTCGGCGAAGAACGCCGGCAGCTCGAGCAAGTTGCGCAGCGCAAAGCCGCAGGTGACGCCATCCACTGCGGCATCGGGGATGGGCAACCGCAGGATGTCGGCCTGGATCCGTGGCTCCCCAGAGCGGTCGGCGGCGAGCATCCCATAGCTCAGGTCGATCGAGATCGGCCGGTAGCCGGCGGTGCGCAAATCGATGCATAGATCACCGGTACCTGAGGCCAGGTCGATCACCATTGATCCGGCTGGCAGCGCCAGGGACCGCACGGTCTTGCGGCGCCAACGCACGTCGAGGCGGAACGTCATGATGCGGTTGACCATGTCGTAACGGGGGGCGATGGCGTCGAACATCTCGCGCACGGCCTGCTGCTTCTCAGGACCTTCGGGCAGCGTGTCTCGGTCCCAGGAACGTGAGGTCGCCGAGGATTCTGGTGGTGTCGTCATGCGAACTTCAGGCTACGAGGGTTGTGGCCAAGCGATCAGGCTCGACCCACCACATCGTCCCACATCGTCGACGCAGCTAACTTGCGTGGCGATGACTGCTCCCGCCTTCACGATCGACGCGGCGAATCGACGGGCGCGCTGCAGCCCGCAGGACCCGAGGGTGTACGCCGACCCGTACGCCTTCTACTCCGCACTTCATGGCAGTTGCCCCACGTTCTGGTGGGAGGACTACGACATGTGGTGCTTCACCGGGTTCGACGACGTCAATGCGCTGCTCCGTGACAAGCGCTTCGGGCGCGCTCCAGGTCTTCCCGAGCGAACCGAGCGCATCGCCAACTGGTGGGAAACCGAGCGCTACTCACTACTGGCGCTCGACCCTCCCGACCACACCGAGATGCGGGCGCTCGTGAACCGGGCGTTCCTCTCGAGGCAGATCGAACGGCTGCGGCCACGCATCGCTGATCTCGCAACCGAGCTGATCGACGTATTCGCGGCCACCGGCCACGTCGACCTGTTGCCCGCCTATGCAGCCCCGTTGCCGGCAATCGTCATTGCCGAGATGATCGGCCTCCCCAGGGAGAGCGCACCCGAACTGCTCACTTGGTCGAACGAAATGGTTCGCATGTACATGTTCGGAAAGGACGACAACGTTGAGGTGGCCGCCGACACTGCCGCTGCGGAGTTCATCGCGTTCGTGCGCAGCATCATCGAGCAACGGAGCACGGCACCGACCGAAGACTTGCTGACACACATGTTGCACGCCGAGATCGACGGGGAGCGGCTCAGTGAAACCGAAGTCATTGCCACAACGATTCTGCTCCTCAACGCCGGGCACGAGGCAACCGTGCACACCACTGGCAACGCGGTGAAAACTATCCTCGAATATGCCCTGCGCACCGGCACCGAACCGCTCGACCTGTTCGTCGACGAACCGCAGACCGAGGCCACTGTCGAGGAGTGTCTTCGGTTCGATGCGCCGTTACACATGTTCACCCGCTTCGCTCTCGACGATGTGCAGCTCGCCAACGGAATGACCTTCGCTGCCGGCGAGCAGATCGGCTTGATGTTGGGCGCCGCGAATCGGGACCCGCAGAAGTTCAGCTCACCGGACGAGTTCGATCCGTTCCGAACTGATGGTGCCAATGTGAGCTTCGGTGCTGGCATCCACTTCTGCATCGGCGCGCCGTTGGCGCGACTCGAGTTGCAGACGTCGCTGTCGTTGTTGTTTCGCCGGTTCCCTCACCTGCGCCAAGCAGGCGAAGCGAACTACCGAAACATCCTCCACTTCCACGGCCTCGACCGACTCCCCCTCGCCTGGTGAGTCGCGCCCACCTTGTGCCTGACACAAGGTGGGTTACGCCGAGTTCGCCACGGTCACCTCGACGGCTTGGAGTCTCTTGGTTGAGGTGGGGGAGAGGGCGAACCAGATCGTTGGTTCCGTGCCGTCGCCGGCGACCACGGTGACCGTTGCTGATGCGTCATTCGAGGCCTCCACCGACTTGAACTCGAACGGGAGGAGATCCTCGACCTCGGCGCGGCGCCGTTCGTACGACATGTCGTCCGACGCATTGCTGGTGAACAACGCGTCGGCCACGTCGTCGTCCCAGTTGTTGAACAAGTCGATGAGACGGCTCGTGATGTCTGCTACTGCGCTGGTGACCGGACGCGCCGGCGCGACGTACGAGTGAGCGGCGACGACTTGGTCGAGCACCAACGCGGTCAGCTCAGTCATGGGGGCGTAGGTGACGTTCGCAAGGGCGACTACACCGATTCCTGCACCGCTGATCCAGCGCATGTTCGAGCCGTAGCCCGGTAGTCCACCCGAGTGGGTGACACATCGATTGTCTTCGTGGATTACGCGGAGGCCGTAGCCGTACGACGTCGCCGACAGAACGCCTCGCAACATTCGGTGACCGACGTACGCCTGCTCGGTTTGCATCTCGCGGCGCGACGCGCGCGACAGCGGGCCGACGTCAGCACCGTCTCGCGCCGGAAATGCGTCGTCCATCCAGGCAACCCACTTGGCCACGTCATGAACCGTGGTCCACAATCCGCCCATCGGCGCGACCAGGCCGTCTGGCAGCGGCGGCAACTCGTCGTGAAACCGGTCGTCGAACCAATCGAGTGGGCGAGCCCACCGGTCGTGCGACGGTTTCTCCCAGGTGGTGTCGTGCATACCCAAGGGTTCGAGCAACCGATGCGAAATGATCTGCTGGATTCTCTGCCCGCTGGCCCGACGTATCACTCGCCCGAGCACTGCGAACCCAAAGTTGGAGTACTCGTGAGCTGAGCCGGTGGGCTCCGCGAATGTCACCCCGGACGTGATGACCTCATCGAACTCGTCATCGGTGAGGTCGAGGTGCCGATCGGCCCAATAGTCGTCAGCGACGAAGCCCGCCCGCATCGTGAGGAGATCGCGAATCGTGATGGCGGGAGCGTCCGAGGTGTGTCCGTGCAAACGTGCAAGCTCAGGAGCGTGGGCGCCGATCGGGTCATCGAGGCGCAGCAGGCCTTCGTCACGCAAGAGCAGCGTCGCCGCGGCGGAAATCGCTTTCGTCATCGAGGCGATGCGGTACACGGTGTGCTCGTCGACGTCTGGCGGCTCGCTCGCAGACGTTGCTGCGAGCGACGGATGTGGCGACTGGAACGACCCGTGCAACGCTAGTCCGCCATCGGTCACCACGCCCCAGCTGATCGACGGGCATCGGTGCTCGGTCCCGAACTCCGAGACGAGTTGGTGGAGCTTGACTGTGAGTTCATCTGAGGTCACTCCACCATTCTGCTGTGGGCCGTTCTGCTCGACATGGGTCGTACCGTCGGATCCCAACACCACAACCCGAGTTCCTGAAATTGGCTACGGTTCGAATCATGTCCACCAGCTCGCCGCCAATTCGCATCTCGGGCCCCACGACGGCGACAGTTCCTGCCGTGCTCTTCGGTGCATTCATTCCGCAAGGGTGGAAGAACGAGCTGGCCTCGATCGACGGCGCTGCGGCCCACTGGCAAACCACCGTTGACGTGGCGGCGCTCGCCGAGCGACTCGGGTACGACTCGGTGTGGGTATACGACCATTTCCACAACGTCCCCCGCCCGAACAACGAAACGGTCTTCGAGTGTTGGACCCTGTTGGCGGCCATCAGCCAACGCACCAGCCGAATTCGGCTCGGCCAGATGGTCGGTTGCAACAGCTACCGCAATCCGGCTGTTCTGGCCAAGATCACCTCCACGCTCGATGTGATCTCCGGCGGTCGACTCGACTGGGGCATCGGTGCCGGTTGGTACGAAAACGAGTATCGGGCATACGGCTTCGAGTATCCGAAGCCACGAGATCGCATTGCGATGCTCGACGAAACAGTGCAGATCGTGCGATCGATGTGGACACAACCCGAGACCACGTTTCAGGGCGAGTTCTACCATGTGAGGCGGGCACAGTGCGATCCGAAACCGCTACAGCAGCCGACGCCACCGATATGGATCGGTGGCGGTGGCGAACAGCTCACGTTGCGCACCGTCGCCAAGTACGCCGACAGCTCGAACTTCGGAGGCGCGCCAGACCTGTGGGCGCACAAGCGCAACGTGTTGCGCGAGCACTGCGTTGCGGTGGGTCGCGACCCAGACACAATTCGTATGACGTGGTCGCCCGACATCTTGATCCGTGAAACCGAGGCTGAAGTCCGCGCACTTGGCTCGTTGGCGGCGTGGGGAAACCCTGTCGAGGAGTGGCGGGCGAACAACCTGGTTGGCACGGTGGACCAAGTGGCCGCCAAGATTGCCACGTATGTCGAGTTGGGATGTCGCGGACTCGTTCCCTGGTGTTCCGACTACCCCGACACCGAAACACTCGAACTACTCGCCACCCGAATCATGCCGGAGTACCGATGACCGACCTCACCCCCGATTCTTTCCACGAGCCCGTCGAAACCAGACCAACCAGCGGCGGCTTCACTCCGATGGCCGACGAACTGGTGCGACGAAATCGCGACTACGCGAACCGGTTCGCCGACGGGCACATAGCGGTCGCCCCGCGCCGCAAACTGGCGATCGTTGCCTGCATGGACAGTCGCATGGACATCTTCGAGATCTTGGGTCTCGAGCACGGCGATGCGCACATCATCAGGAACGCTGGCGGAGTCATCACCGACGACGTGATTCGCTCGCTGTGCCTGTCGCAGCGGTATCTCGGAACGCGCGAAATCATCTTGATGCACCACACCGATTGCGGGCTGCAACGCGTGACCGAAGACAAGTTGAAAGCCGAACTCGAAGCTGAGTTGGGTGTGAAGCCGTGGTGGGCTCTCGAATCGTTCACCGATCCGTTCACCGACACCGCCCAGTCGATGCGACGCCTCAGGATGACACCGTTCCTACCGCACCTCGACAACGTGCGCGGGTTCGTCTACGACGTGGACACCGGGCTGCTCAACGAAGTGACGCTGTAGCCCGGCAGGTGGGCGTACTGCTCAGACGTAGCTGCGGAAGATGATCTCGGCGACGCAGCTCGGCTTGCTGGCGCCTTCGCACTCATAGGTGAACTCCAGCGTGTTCTGCATGCCGCCTGCGATCTCTTCGACGGCAAGGAGTTTGACACCGAGCCGCAACTTGGCACCCACCGGGACTGGTGACGGGAAACGAACCTTGTTCGCGCCGTAGTTCACACCCATCGAGAAGCCGGTGATGACGAGGACCTGCGGGTACAACAGCGGCCCGAGGGACAACGTGAGGTAGCCGTGGGCGATCGGTCCACCAAACGGCCCATCCTTGGCGCGCTCGACATCGACATGAATCCATTGGAAGTCACCAGTTGCCTCGGCGAACTGGTTGACCCGCTCTTGCGTGATCTCGATGTACTCGCTGTATCCGAAGTGCTCTCCAACGAGTGACTTGAGTTCTTCGGGACCGTTGATGACACGCGGTGACATGCATTCAGTGTGGCATCGGTTTCCGCTCGAGAACGAATGCCGGCAGTTGCTGGTACCAATACAGGTGTGAACGACGCATCCGACGAAGCTCAGATGGACATGAGTGACATGAGAGGCATCCCGCACAACGATGCTCCCGTGTATCGGTCCGGGTTCGTCACGTTCGTCGGACGCCCGAACGTCGGAAAGTCATCCCTGGTGAACGCAATTTGTGGCCGCAAGATCAGCATTGTTTCCGACAAACCCCAGACGACGCGGCATCGGATCATGGGGGTGCTGAGTCGGCCGGGTAGTCAGATCGTCTTCGTCGACACGCCTGGGCTGCACAAGCCGGTGTCGGCATTGGGTGAGCGCGTGAACGCCACGGCTCTGGAGAGCACCGAAGACGTCGATGTCACGTGCCTCGTGCTCGACGCGACCATGCCGTTCGGCAAGGGCGACAAATGGGTCGCCAGCCACTTGAAGTTGCCCGGCACGGTGGTCATCGTGAACAAGATCGACATCGCTACGAGCGATCAGGTCATCGCCATGCTGGGCGCGTCGTCGTCGCTTGCCGGCGAGGCGTACTTCCCTGTGTCGGCACAGTCGGGTGACGGTTTGGAAGCACTGGTCGCCCACCTCACCAGTCGCTTGCCGGAGGGTCCGCAATACTTCCCCGACGACGAATCATCGGACATGCCAGAAGAGCGTTACGTGGCGGAGCTGGTGCGTGAGCAGCTGTTGGCGGTCACACGCGACGAGCTGCCGTATTCCATCGCCACTCAAGTCACCGAATGGGAGTGGCCGCACATTCGGTGCGACATCCTGGTCGAACGCGAGAGCCAGAAGGGCATGGTCATCGGCAAGGGCGGCAAGGTGTTGCGTGAGGTGGGTCATCTCGTTCGCGCTCAGCTGCCAGAGGGCGTGTACCTCGAACTGCGGGTGAAGGTAGACAAGGACTGGCAGCGCCGCCCCGAGCGCGTGCAGCGCCTCGGCTACTAGCCGGAAGACCGGTTGGAGCACCGAACATCACCGAACATCACGGTGGGTTGGTCGCCGTGGTCTCACGTGGTTCCGGCACTTCGGTGTCGACCGGAGTCGTGGTGCCAGGGGGAGCGGTCGTGGAAGTGGTTGTGGTAGTGGTGGTGGGCTGCCCTTCGACCAACACTGCGTAGTCGGCAAAGGTCACCGGTTCGCCGGCTTGGGTGTTCGTGCCATCCGGGAGGAAGACCGAAATCGGTTCGCCGTCGACGCTGAACGACACCAGCGCGATGGCACCGGCGTCGGGGGTGACGAACGACGTGAGGGTCAGCACGATCTGTGCGATCGCACGCTGCTGCTCTTGCAGGCTCATGTTGTCGAGCTCGTCTTTCGACAGTTCGACCGTGGCGAGGCCCCGTTCCTCTTCGACGGACTCGATGAGGTTCATGCGGACGGATGTGCGCACCCCAGTGGCTCGAATTTCGTCATTGGGTACCTCGAGTTCGCGTATTACAGCCATGAGTTGCACCGGCGTCGCCAGGTTGACGGTGACACGGGTCATGGAATCGCTGGTGAGCGAGACCCGGTAGAAGACCCGGATGGGTTCCCGCTGGACGATCGGCAACGTGGTGGTAGGCGGCGTGGTGGGTGGCGGCACGTCGGTCGTTTCGCCGCCGGTGCTGGCAACGACCGGCGCCGTGGTGGTGGTGGTTGTCGTGGTCGTGGTCGTGGTGGTTGAGGGGCTGGTGAGGTCCATCGGGAGATCATCGGGCGAGAAGGTGGTCACCTGGTCGTCTGCGGGGAGCGAGCACGAGGTGAGCGCTGCGCCAACCACCAGCAACGCGGTCAGGAGGGTGACCAGGCGCCGGCCGAGATGAAGCTGATTCGAACGGGCGTCATGCGAGCTCGCTGGGTGACTGGTGCTGATCATGGTGACTCCGTTGGGAACTGCACGACAAAACGGGCGCCGCCGCCAGGGCGGTCTTCGACCCATGCCGATCCACCCAGTGCCTGAGCGTGCTCTGAGACGAGAGCCAACCCAAGCCCCGTGCCAATGCGATGTCTGGCAGCGCTGCCGCGTGCGAACCGCTCGAAGATCCGGGTGCGTTCGCTGGCAGCGACTCCTGGCCCGTGATCTTCCACGACGATCAGCACGGAGCGCTTGGTCGTATCCGGTTCGATCGAGATCCGGGTGGGCCCGTCGCCGTGGGTGGTGGCGTTCTCGAGCAAGTTCCCGAGAATTCGGTCGAATCGGACGCGGTCGACAACGGCGCGCACCTTGGCCCGCTTGTGCACCTCGATGGGCAGTTTCGAATAGCCGAACCGCGCTGCAACGCGACCGCACAGTTCCACCAGGTCCACCGACTCCTGGTTGAGGTCATGGGCTCCGGCATCGAGTCGCGAGAGTTCCAGCAGGTCGATCACCATGCTGTCGAAACGTCGTACTTGGTCGACGACCACGGTCAGGGCCTGCTGTGTTCGGTCGGGCAGGTCACCGCGCTTGGCATCGAGCACCTCCACCGCTGCCGTGAGGGCCGTGATTGGCGACCGAAGTTCGTGGCTCACATCGCTGGCGAATCGTTGCTCGCGTTCGATGCGACTCTGCACAGCGTCCGCCATGTCGTTGAACGATGTCGCGAGTCGTCTGAGGTCGGGATCGTCACCGGGTTCGAGGCGCGCATCGAGGGTGCCTGACGCAATCTCGCCGGCAGCATCGGCGACGCGCGACAGGGGCCGCAACAAACGACGACTGGTGGTCCAGCCGAACAAGGTGGCCAGAATCGATGCGAGGATCGACCCGACGGCGAGTGCTGTGGCCAACACTCTCAGGGTTCGTTCGGTCGTTTGCATCGGAAAGGCCTCGATGTACCCGACCTCGTGTTGGCGTATGGCGATGCCAATGCCGAGATAGGTCTCACCGTTGCTACCGCGAAAAGTCATCTGTCCGGATTGCCCGAACTGGACCGTCTCGATCAGATCCGTAGGAAAGGCAGGGCATGCCAGTGCCGACGAGCGGGGTGGATCGGTGAGCAACACGGCGCACCCACCCTGCTCGACGTTGAGATCGAGCATCGCGTCGGCGAGACTGTCAGGGTTTTCGAGCGCTTCGTTGAACGTGAGCGCGTGCGCAGTTGCGGTCGCTTTGGCCTGGGCGGCACGTTGATTGACGAGCGAGTTGCGTGCGAACAGGAACGTAGCAAGCGTGAGTCCCAACCCACCGAGCAATGCAACCACACCGAAGAACACCGTGACCCGTGTGCTGAGGCGCAGGGATCGTCGGCGGGCCATACCAGTCAAGTGTGACACCGATCATCGCTCGTGCGGCCACCGACGACGTACGGCGCCGATTTCACCAGCACCACGTGACGAATTAATGGCACGGGTAGGACCGGCGGTTCCAACGCTGCCGGTGAGGCACCAGGGGGAGGAAGGTACCTCACCGGGGCAGCGTGAACAGGTGTCATAGTGGTGGTCGCGTGTGACACATCAACGGCGTATCTGTGCGATTTCTGTAACAATTGGACCGCTCTGGGTGACCGGGCTTCCTGCCGTGTCCTGGTGGTAGGGCTTGCTGATGTGAGCGCCCGGCGTGCAACACTGTCTGCACCGTGGACACCTTGCTCTTCATCGAAGACGACGACGGCATCCGTCTCGCCCTCCGCCTCGCACTCGAAGACGAGGGGTATCACGTTGTCGAAGCAGAAAATGGCTACGACGGTCTTGCAGCGTTTCGTACCCACGACGTGGACCTGGTGCTGCTGGATCTACGGCTGCCCGACCTGTCCGGATTCGATGTCTGTCGAGCGTTGCGCGCGGAGAGCATCGTGCCGATCATCATCATCACCGCGCAAACCGATACCTACGACATGGTCGCAGGCCTGGAAGCGGGTGCCGACGACTACGTCACCAAGCCGGTCGTGCCCAAAGAACTTGCCGCCAGAATTCGAGCGTTGCTACGCCGAATGCATCTGCAGGAGTCCACCTCCACATCGAAGTCGATGCGCTTCGGCGACATCGAGCTTCGACGCGAGCAGGGGATCGTGTTGCGAGGCGGGGAAGAGCTGAGCCTCACAAAAACCGAGTTTCGGCTGCTGTGCGAGTTCGCTGACCACGCAAACGCCGTGCTGTCGCGGGATCAACTGCTGGAACGGGTGTGGGGCTACGAGTACCTCGGAGACTCCCGCCTCGTGGACGCTCACGTGCGCCGGCTCCGGTTGAAGGTGGAGGATCAGCCCGATGACCCACAGCTCATCGTCAC
>JBBREA010000029.1:0-30092 GCA_038203385.1 Acidimicrobiales bacterium
GCACCAACACGGGCATCGACGGCGCCAGCCCGGCGATCGTGAGCCCCACCGCGAACAGGGCCAGCCCGATCACGTACGGTCGGCCAAGACCGTGCCGGTCGGCTTGCCCGCCGGCGAACACGATGCCGATCATCGTGCCCAAGAAGAACGCCGTGGTGACCCAGCCGTACCACGCGATACCGCCGAGGTCAGCTTCCACTTCAGGCATGACCGTGACGACCGCGAGCGACTCGAACGCCACCAGGGTCACGATCGACACCAAGCCGACGGTCAACGCTCGGTAGACGGGACTGAACAACCCAACGGTGGCCGCGTTGTCGGCCGGGGCGGCTGGGGTGGCGTCGACGTCAGACATGCGCGATTCAGTCAACCACCTCAAGTGCGCTTGAAGTCAAGTACCAACACAAAGGGCGGCCCGAAATCGAGGTGTCGGCAGTCATGTAGGGTTCCAACGCCTGGTGCATCGTCAGGCGACTGGGATGGAGGGGGTCGCAATGTCGAGAGCATCAATGCTCCGTACACGCTGGGCTGCGATCGGGGCAGCCGTAGCTCTGTCGCTCGGAGCCGGCGGCATCGGGTTTGTCAGCGCAACGGTGACGTCGGGTGAACGAACGGTGTTCGTGCCGATCACCCCGTGCCGACTCTTCGACACCCGGCCGGCGTTCCAAGTGGGCCAGCGTTCCGTGCCGTTGGGAGCCAATGACACCCACAGCGTCGCCGGTGTGGGAACGGTCGGCAACTGCACCATTCCCACCGACGCGGTGGGTCTCGTGCTGAACGTCACCGCAGTCGACGCGACCGCTCCGACGTTCCTCGCCGTGTGGCCCGCCGGTCAAACGAGGCCAGAGGCGTCGAGCCTCAACCCCGCTCCTGGCCAACCACCGACGCCCAACGCCGTCACCACCGATCTCGGCGCCGGCGATCAGTTCAACGTCTTCAACCTGCAAGGCAGCGTGCACGTGTTCGCGGATGTGGTCGGCTATTACGCCGATCACAACCACGACGACCGTTACTACACCGAAGCCGAAATCGACGCCTTCGTTGCAGCCAAGGCGAGCCCGGCCCAAGTCGACGCGGCGATCGCTGCAGCAACCACACCCACCAGCCCCGTCCGCATCGGCATCCACGAGATGCGGGAGATGAACGGCAGCTCCTGGAATGTGTACGAAAGCGCCATCAGCGTCGGTATCAGCGACGGGTGTCTTACCAGCCCGGTCGACGTTCCGGTGGGCGCGCACATCGACAAGGTGACCTTGCAATATCGGAGCGGACCATCGGTGGGACTGTCGGTGCAGGTCATTGGAACACCTCAGGGCATCACCGACCTGGACCCACCACCCAAAGCGTTCCTCGTCGGATACTTGCCCTTGCTCGTGAGCAGCGCCGAGTCGGCTACAGCCGCACTCGATGTCTTCCACGATCCCAACGCTCTCGCCATCTTCGGCCACACGTTCGCCGAGACCGTACTGGCGACGGACATGGTGGGAATTCGCATCTGCAAGTCCGGATCCAGCACACTGCAACTCGGTACCACCGAGGTCCACTTCACGATGCCGTGAAAGCGCCGGGGCATCGAGCGGCGAAACCCAGGAAGGGCGTAAGTCGTTTCATCATGTCAACTCGTTCATCCACCTTCGTCCGTACGCCGTCAACGGTGAGCTCAGCGGGCGCAATCCCCTCCCGCTTCGGTGACCAACCGGTTTGCGGCTGCGATCACCAACGCTGCGACTCCGCCCTGAGCCACTGACGACCTTCGGCCCTTCCCTCGAACAACGCTGACGATTACGGTGGCGAGATGTTCGCCAAGTCAACCAAGATCAACGGGCTCAAAGAAGTTCCACTCTTTGCGGGTCTCAGCAAGAAAGAGCTCGAGTTCATCGCGAAAGGTAGTGACGAACTCACCGTTGCCGCAGGCACCGTCATCGTCGACCAAGGCCAAACCGGTCGCGAGGCCTTCCTCATTCTGAGCGGCAGTGTCACCGTGAAGCGCAACGGACGCAAGGTCGCCACACTCGGGAACGGCAGCCTCGTGGGCGAGCTGTCGCTGCTCGACCACGGGCCACGCACGGCCACGGTGACGTGCGACACCGAATGCACGTTTCTCGTGGTGGATCAACGCCACTTCATCGGCGTCGTGCTGGCATCACCGTCGCTCACCAGGAAAGTGTTGGCCACCCTCGCAAGTCGCGTTCGGGAGTTCGACAAGTCCACCTACGGCTGATCGTCACAACCGGCGGTCTGACCCCGGCTTCCGGGACGTTTCGTAGACTGCACCTTGATGACGTCGTTTGCCCTGGCTCCACACCCCTCGTTCTCCGGCCGCCCTGGCCCAGTGCTGCTCGTCATCGCAGACGGGGTGGGCGTGGCGCCAGCCGGACCCGCCAACGCTGTCACCGAAGCCGCCACCCTGCAGCTCGACGCGCTCAACTCGAGCGCGCTTTCAACCCAACTCGCCGCACACGGCCCCGCGGTTGGACTGCCATCACACGACGACATGGGCAATAGTGAGGTCGGCCACAACGCACTCGGGGCGGGTCGCGTCTTCGCACAGGGCGCCAAGCTCGTCAACCACGCCATCGAGATCGGTGCGATCTTCCAAACGCCGGTGTGGCACGAGATCATGGCAGCCGGTCGCCAGGGAACTCTGCACTTCATCGGGCTGCACTCCGATGGCAACGTCCACTCCCACACCGCCCACCTGTACGCCATGTTGCGCGCCGCAGCAACTGCAGGTGTAGCCAGCGCGGCGGTGCACATTCTGCTGGATGGCCGAGATGTCGCTGCTCGATCTGCACTCACCTACATCGCCGCAACCGAAGCCGTGTTGGCCGACATCAATGCCACAGGAACCGAGGCGACACCGCGCAACTTCCGCATCGCGTCCGGAGGTGGCCGTATGCGCATCACGATGGACCGGTACGGCGCCGACTGGGACATGGTGGCGCGTGGATACGCAACCCACACCCACGGTGTAGGTCGGCCGTTCACATCGGCCTCCGAAGCCGTCACCACGCTGTATGCCGAGGCCGACGAGGCGGGCGCGAGTACCGGCGACCAGTACCTCGGCGAGTTCGTCGTGGTCGACGCCGACCACGTGCCCGTCGGCACGATGCGCGACGGCGACGCAGTGGTGCTGTTCAACTTCCGCGGCGACCGGTCGATCGAGATCTCGCGTGCATACGAGGAACCCGACTTCGCCGAGTTCGACCGGGGCACCGCACCCAACGTCCTCTTCGCCGGCATGTTGCAGTACGACGGCGACGCTTTGGTGCCGAAGCGTTACCTCGTGAACCCGCCCAAGATCGACCGCACCATCAGCGAGTACCTGTGCGCACAAGGGGTGCGGTCGTTCGCCATCAGCGAAACCCAGAAGTTCGGCCATGTCACGTACTTCTGGAACGGCAACCGCTCGGGTTACATCGACGAAGCACTCGAGACGTACGTGAAGATCGAGTCTGACCGAGTCGAGTTCGATCAGACCCCGGCTATGAAGGTTCGCGAGATCACCGCCGAAACCATCGATCTGCTGCGCAGCGGCGAGTACCGGTTCGGCCGGCTCAACTTCCCAAGCGGTGACATGGTTGGTCACACGGGAAACCTGCCCGCAACGATCCAAGCCATGAACGTGATCGACGAGTGCATGCGCCAACTGGTCGAGGTGATCACCGAAGTCGACGGGGTGCTCGTGTACACCGCCGACCACGGCAACGCCGACGAGATGTTCACCGAATCGAACGGGGTGCGATCGCCCAAGACGTCGCACACCCTCAACCCGGTGCCCTTCGCCATCTTCGATCCCAACTACGACGCCGAGTACCACATGGCCAACACCCCCGGGGCCGGTCTCGGCAATGTGGCCGCGACGTTGCTGAACCTCCTCGGCTTCGAACCGCCAGAGGACTACCTCCCCAGCCTCATCGCCTTCTGATCGACCGGCGGTCACCGCGTCCGACACCGGCAGCGTGTGAGCGGTGTTATCGGAGCGGTCAAAGCCGGATACTGTTCGTCGATGTTCACCAACACGGCCAAGATCGACCGACTCCAACAAATCAAACTCTTCTCCGGTCTCAGCAAGAAGGACCTGCAGCTCATCAGCAAGGGAAGCGATGAACTCGCGGTCGCGGCAGGCACCGTGGTCGTCGACCAAGGTCAAACCGGACGAGAGGCGTTGGTGTTGATGAGCGGCACCGTCATCGTGAAGCGCAACGAGCGCAAGATCGCAACACGTGGGGTCGGCACCGTGATAGGCGAACTATCGCTCCTCGATCACGGTCCGCGAACCGCCACGGTGGTCTGCGAGACCGATTGCACGTTCCTCGTCATCGATCAACCCCATTTCCGCAGCATGCTCGAGAGCTCACCGGCACTCTCGATGCGCCTGCTGGCTGCCCTCGCAACCCGCATTCGCGAACTCGACACCAAGTACCAGGGATAGAGGAGAGGAATGGGTCCCGACACGAGCCGCGAGTAGCTTGTGTGGAGCCATGAGCACGCACGCCGCACCTCCCGACGCGACCGACACCGCGCCATCGCGCATCAAGCCCCACCACCTCGCACTGGGGCTGGGTATCGGTTTCGCCATCTTCACCGCCATCTCGGGCATCATCCCCCTCATCACCGGGTGGCACAACGACAACGCCATCCACCGCGAGGTGTTTGGCAACGTCCCAGGCCCCCTCAAGTTGGCGTTCTACACCGTCATCCCGATGATGCTGGCCTGGGGTTCGTTCCAGTTCGCCAACCGTATGAAGAACTGGGAGCGGGGCGCCCCGGCGCAACGCCGCACCACCGCTAGGAACGTCAAGAAGCGCGCCGGCGACTTCCGCGCCGGTGTGTACATGCAGACGCTGTTGCGCGACTCGGCGGCCGGCCTCATGCACTCGCTGATCTACTTCGGATTCCTCGTGCTGCTCGGCGTCACCACGGTGCTCGAAGTCGACCACCAGATGCCCGAAAACCTCAAGTTCCTGCACGGTCGTACGTACCAGGCGTACTCGTTCGTCGGTGACACCGCCGGCCTCGTGTTCACCCTCGGAATCATCTGGGCGATCGTTCGGCGCTACATCCAAAAGCCATACCGCATTCGCATCAAGTCCAAGCCAGAGCACGCCGTCATTCTCGGCACGTTCCTGGTGCTCGGCATCACGGGGTTCACGTCCGAGATGTTCCGCATCGCCGTGGACGGCACACCGAGTTACGAGAAATACAGCTTCATCGGCTACCCGCTCGCCCAAACGGTCGAGGGCATGAGCGCCGGCTCGCTGGAAACCTGGCACCAGTGGATGTGGGTCACCCATGTGCTGTCGTTCATCGTGTTCCTGGCGATTCTGCCGATCACCATGTTGCGGCACATGTTCACGTCGCCGCTCAACATGTACTTGCGCGACAAAGACCGCCCCAAGGGCGCCATGAAGCCCATGCCGAATCTCACCGAGACCGAACTCGAGTCGTTCGGCGCCTCGGTCGTGGAAGACTTCACCTGGAAACAATTGCTAGACACCGACGCCTGCACCATGTGCGGCCGCTGCACCAGCGTGTGCCCGGCTCACGCCACCGGCAAACCGCTCGACCCCCGCGAGATCGTGCTGAAGACCGGCGAAGTCATGGCTGCCACCGGCAACCCCATCGTGTCGCCGCCGCTCGGTACCGTCGCCGAGATCACCATCGGCGCCAACAGCCTGTTCGAGCGAATCACTCCCGAAGAGATCTGGGCGTGCACGTCGTGCAAAGCATGCGACGAGATCTGCCCGGTCAACATCGAGATCCTCGACAAGATCCTCGACATGCGACGCTATCTCACCCTGATGGACTCGAACTTCCCCGCCGAACTGGGCGGCGCATTCCGCGGCATGGAGAACCAAGGCAATCCGTGGGGCATGAACCAGGGTGAGCGCGGCGACTGGGCCAAAGACCTGGCCAACGTCAAGGTGGTCGACCCGGGCGAGCCGTTGGAAGCCGAGTACCTGTACTGGGTGGGCTGTGCCGGGTCGTTCGACGACAAGAACAAGAAGGTCACCCAGTCCATGGCCAAGCTGCTGTCGCGAGCCGGCATCGACGTGG
The DNA here is from genome assembly GCA_038203385.1 of Acidimicrobiales bacterium. Classification (GTDB taxonomy): domain Bacteria; phylum Actinomycetota; class Acidimicrobiia; order Acidimicrobiales; family Ilumatobacteraceae; genus Ilumatobacter. Next base: position 6,061 of record JBBREA010000029.1, read on the forward strand.
CGGTGCTTGGCCCATCGGAGATGTGCACCGGCGACTCGGCGCGCCGCGCTGGCAACGAGTACCTGTTCCAGATGCTCGCCATGCCCAACATCGAAATGCTCGACGGCATGGGCGTGAAGAAGATCATCACCCAGTGCCCACACTGCTTCAACACGCTCCTCAACGAGTACCCGCAACTCGGCGGCAACTACGAAGTCATCCACCACACCCAGTTGCTCGAGCAGCTCATCGACGACGGTCGCCTCGACGTGTCGGAAGCCACGCTGGAAGAGCGCATCACGTATCACGACTCGTGCTACCTCGGGCGCCACAACGACGTGTACATGGCACCACGCAAAGTCGTCGGTTCCATCAAGGGCATCGAAGTCGTCGAGATGGGCCGCAACGGCACCAAAGGCATGTGCTGCGGCGCCGGCGGCGCCCGCATGTGGATGGAAGAGTCGATCGGCACCAAGGTCAACGACGAGCGTGCACTCGAAGCCATCTCCACTGGTGCGACGCGTGTCGCCACGGCTTGCCCGTTCTGCTACATCATGCTCGACGACGGCGTGAAGGCTGCTGGCAAGGAAGAGAGCGAAGTGAAAGTCGCAGACCTGTCGATCCACCTGCTCGACGCCATCGAAGCAGGCGAACGCAAGCGCGCGTTCCCCGAAGCCCCCCTCGTCGCCCACATCGAAGCCCCAGTAGCCGGCGACTAAACCTGACGATTGGGGTCAGACCCCAATCGTCAGATCTGACGAGAGGTGTCTGACCCCAATCGTCAGACCCCAATCGTTAGGGGGTGGTGATCAGTCGAAGTTGAGGGGTGGCATTTCGTCGGTCAGCAGGAACACGTAGGCCTGGAATCTCAGGCCAGCCCGCATGCACTTCATCACCCACGTGCGCAGACCTGCTGGCCACTTGCCCGTGAACAACACGGCGAAGAAGCCGATGAGCCAGCAGATGCTGCCCACAAACGCGATGACGATCAGGACGAGCAGTGCAGGGATCGCGTAGAAGATTCGCAGACCAACCGACAGGCGATTTCTGTCGGTCAGCGCCGGAACGACGTTCACCGTGACCGGGTGGCCACCCGGATCTTGCGCCGTGGTGGCGAACTGAAACGGCGGGTACGTCTCATGGAGGAACCCGGCGTAGGCGTAAGCACGAGTTGAGTAGCGCAACGACATGCATTGGAAGTTGGCGATGCCCTCGGGGAGCTTGCCGGTGAACAGGATGATGAACCACGACACCACAGCCAGCAACTCAGCCACGTAGCTGAGGGCATAAGCGATGACGAGATGGGGGATCGCCAGGATCGCCTGAACGAGCGGACGCCAATTGGCGATCTTCTCGGGGGTCTGTACGTCGAGTTGCGCTGGATACATCTGGGTCATCCCTTTCCCATATCGAACCGTCAGCTCGTTGCCGGCGACTGTGGCGGAGCGTAGTTCTGCGCATCGATCGGCCGGGCGATACCGACTGCCCGACCCATGCAGTCAAGCCGGCACACCGGACAGAGTCACAGGGGTGTCATTCTCAAGCGTTGCTCCGCCGAGGTCGATATATGGGCATGCTTCGCCCAGCGTGCCGCCACACCATCGATGAGTTGCTCGTCGCTGCACACCGCAACGATCGCGACCTCGATCTTGCGCTGCTGCGTGTGGGTGTGCTCGCACCGGCCGATCTCGACCGAATCAAGACGGTGTTGACGATCGACGGAGTTTCTTTGCGAGCCGCGGTGAACGCCGATGGTCATTGCGTCATCGAAGTGTGGCGAGCAGGAGAATCGTTCGCCCATCTACATCACAACGGCGAAGTCGACCTGCTTGACGCAGTCGTCACCGTCGTCGCCGCCTGACTCAAAGGGAGTGGTTTGTGTCTGACACAAACCACTCCCTTTTTCACGGGGCGTTTTGGCCTGTCAAGACGACCTGGACTACTAGACAGTGGCGCTCTCGGAACGCTGCCTCGCAGTACGCCAGATAGAAGCGCCACAGGCGCTGGAACCGCTCATCGAGACCCAGCGCTGACACCTCGTCGAGACGCGAGTCGAAGTTTGCTCGCCACCGAGCAAGCGTTTCGGCGTAGTGGGGGGTGAGGTCTTCTACCTCGGCAACGTGCATCGACGTGGCCGACGCCACCGACTTCCTCACGGCAGCCACCGACGGGAGGCAACCGTTGGGGAACACGAAGCGAGAGATGAAGTCTTTCGTGTGCTTGCCGCGCTCCCACCGGTCGTCTGGCAGGCAGATCGCTTGAATCCCGGCCACACCATCGGAAGTGAGGCATCGTTCGATCGTGGCGAAGAAGTCGTCGTAATCGCGCCAGTCGACCGCCTCGATCATCTCGATCGAGATCAACCGGTCGAACCGAGGAGAGGCCACAGCGGGCAGGTCGCGCCAATCGCTGTCGAGGAGTTCGACCTGCCCAGAGCACCCAGACGTGTCGACACGCTGCCGCGCTTCACGCAACTGTTCCGACGAGATGGTGGTCGACGTGACGGAACACCCGGTGGTCTCGGCAGCGCGAATGGCGAGCCCTCCCCAACCAGTACCGATCTCGAGCAGTCGGTGATTCGACGTCACACCAACCTTGGAAAGGAGCATGTCGTACTTGTGGCGGCTGGCGTCGGCGAGGCTGGCATCAGGCGTGGGAAACACGCCCGACGAGTACGTCATCGTCTCGTCGAGGAACAGCTCGAAGAACTCGTTGCCGATGTCGTAGTGAGCCTCGATTTCGTCACGGTTGCGGCGACGATGGTCATGGAGTTGACCGTTACGGCCAGTGGGACGACGACGAGCACGAACGGGTTCGCCGACCCAGCGAGTCAGACGATGCCAACGATTGCGAGCGGCGTCGAGCGTTCCCAAGTTGGTGATCAGATACCGCACCACGGCAACAGGGTCATCGGCGCTCCACCAACCCTCGATGAACCCACGACCGAGGCCGACTGAGCCCTCGCGCACGATGGCCGTGTACGCACGCACATCGTGCACTTTCACCCGCGTTTGAATGCCCGACTGCGACCCCACGAAGTGCCGGAAGCTCCGCGTGTTGCCGTTCACGTGTTCTTCGATCGAGAGGATGCCGATGTCTGCACGTGCGAGCAGCAGATGGATGACGTGACGCGCCGCCCGCCCCGTCACAGGGTCGTTGTGCCGCATCGTTCTTTCCGACAATGTGCTGAGCAGGCGTTCGCCGCGAGCACCTTCGAACGCAGTCATCGAGGTCTCCGTTTCGGGTGGGGAACGAACGGCACACGCTTGATGGCCAACCGCAGCGCATGCCAATGAATGCCGAACGTCACGCGATGAGTGGGGGCGGGCGACAGGAGCGTTCTGCTCAACACGCGACGACTCACCGGCTGGCGGCCGACGGCCAGATGTGTCGACACCGTCGGCTGCGACGCGCGATCTTCGAGTGGGACCACGTCGATCGACAACTCGATGCGATCTGGGGTGGGGAAGGCCAGTGAGATCGCGTAGCCGTACTCCTCGTGGAGGAAGGGTGACACATGCAGCGTCTTACGGGTGGAGCCGATGAACCGGCGCACGCCAGGACCTCCATCCGCGGTGAGCGCCACCGGGTACACGGTGCGCTCCTTCCACGGAGTGTTGGTCACTTCCAGAACTGCGGCTACCGGACGCACATCGTCCCAGACGACATAGGCAGTGATCGGGTTGAATAGCCAGCCCCACCGGCGTATCTGCGTGAGCATCCGAACTTCACCGGTCGGCCGACTGCCCATCACCGGCGTGAGGGCGCCCCGCACCTGTTCACCGAGTGCCAGATTCGAGCCGTCGCCGTAATCCTCCGTCCGGAACCTGGCGACGGCAATCCGGCGCTCGGACCACAACGGATGCGAGCCACAGAGTTCCTCCGGATGATCCGGATCGAGCCAGACATAGCTCACCCGTGAGACGAACTCGTGGAGCGCAGGACGGTTGCGGCGATGGAACACCTGCCCAACGCACACCGCCGCCGGGCCGGGTACGAGCTGCTCGACTTCCACCTCGGCGGCAGGTGGAGTCAAGAGAGACGCGGTGTTCGCAGTCATGCGGGAACCACGTCGAGTGAGTGCGATCCGCCCAAGGAGTCCGTGCCATCGGTGCCGCCGGTGCCGGCGATTCTTTCGGTGCTGGCGATTCTTTCTGTGCCGTCGATGCTTTCGGTGCCGTCGGCGCCAGAGGGATCACCGATGACATCGGGCAGGTGCGCCCCGGGCCAGATCACGCCTAGTTCGCGGCACACGGCGAGCGCAGACGCTGCGCCGTCTTCGTGGAACCCATAGCCCCAGTACGCACCGCAGTAATGGATCGGGCCCCCGCCGGAAATCTCGGCCCGACGCGCCTGTGCGGCGACCGCTGCACGGTCGAACACCGGGTGGGCGTACTCGATGGAGGCCAACACGTGCGCCGAGTCGACCGCCGCCTCAGAGTTCAACGACACCAGATATCGACGAGATCCAGGGAGATGTTGCAGTGCGGTGAGGTCGTAGGTGAGCGTGGCCGCATCTTGATCGGGCCCACGACGCTCGTAGTTCCAGGCCGCCCAGGCACGTCGGTTCGGTGGCAACAGCGACGTATCGGTGTGCAGGGTCGCCCGGTTCGGTTGGTAGCCGATGGCGCCGAGTATCGACCGTTCTGCCGACGTGGGGTGAGCGAGCAGACGCAACGCCTGGTCGCTGTGGGCTGCGACCACGACACGGTCGAAATGCTCGCCACCCTGGGCAGTGACGACCCGGACAGGCCCGAGCGGCGAGTTGGTCCGTTCGATGGACAACACCGCCGAGTTGACTTCCACCCGACCAGGGAATCGGTCTGCGATGGCCTCGACGTAGGCGCGGCTTCCACCCACCACCGTGCGCCACTGCGGGCGGTCGCGCACACCGAGCAGGCCGTGGTTGTCGAGAAACCGAAGCAAGTTGGCGGCCGGGAACTCATCGAACGTGGCGGGTGCGGAAGACCACACTGCGGCACCCATCGGCAGCAGATGCAGCTCCACGAAGTCTCGTGAGTAGCCGCCGACCCGGAGGAACTCGGCGAGGGTGAGCGTGGGGTCGGGATCGGCAAGGAACCTGCGACTCGCGCGGAAGAACCGACCGATGTCGACAAGCATGCGCCACATGGCCGGACGCACGAGATTGCGGCGATTGGCGAACAGCGTGTCGGGACTGGTTGCCCGGTACGCCAGACCGTGGGTCGGTGAGGCGGGATCGCGATCGATGACGCCGAAACTCATCTCGGTGTCGAGGGTTTCCACTCCGAGCTCGGCGAACAGCCGAACGAGATTCGGGTAGTTGCGGTCGTTGTGCACGATGAACCCGGTGTCGACACCGATCTTGCCGACCTGCGGGTCGTCGACGTCAACGGTATTGGCGTGACCACCGAGGCGCGAGTCGGCCTCGAACACGGTGACGTCATGGTGTGGCCCCAGCACGTGGGCGCACACCAGCCCAGCGACACCAGACCCCACGATGGCAACACGCTGGCGACTCACGGAATGATCGCCCCAGTGACCTCGACGCAGCGATTCCACAGTTCCAGACGGCGCGCTGGAGTGTCGGTGCGCTTCGTCTTGGGCAGCTTGTGAATCGAACGTCGGGTTCGGTCCAGCCAGAACTCTCCGCTGCAACTCCCGGGTTCGTCATCAGCGGCGAGCCAGACCATGGTGTCTGCGCCCTGCTCGGGCGTGCGCAGAAACGGCCCAACGACCTTGCGGAACGTGGGCAACGACTCTTCCACACCCGGCGTGTCGGCCCAACCCGGATGCATGGCATGGAACACCACATCGGTGCTGGACACTCGTGTGGCCCACATCTCGTTGAGCGTCACCTGGGCCCGCTTTGCTCGCGCATATTGCTCGCTACCGCCGTAGTCCGCCCCAGACATTTCGAGGCTGGACACCGTGAGGCCAGCGGAATACATGCCACCAGACGACATGGTGAGCACCCGTCCGGGCTTCTGCGGGTTGGCGCTACCAACTCGCTCCAGCAGCAACGACGTGAGCAGGAACGGCCCGAACACCTGGCTGGCGACCGTGGCTTCGATACCCGCGCTGTTCTCGCGCCTGTCGGGGGTGAGCGCACCGGCGTTGTGGACGAGCACGTCGATCGTCGGATGTTTGGCGAGGAGTTCGTCTGCAAGAGCGCGCACGGCATCGAGTTCGCCCATGTCTGCACCGACACCAGAGACGGTGCCCACCCCTCGAACACTCGACGCGGCAAGTGACTGATTGATCTGAGCGGCAATGGAGTTGGCACGTTCACGCTTGCGACCGGTGATGACGACACGGGCTCCGAGCGTGGCCAGACCCTCGGCGGTCGCCAGGCCCAGTCCTGAGGTGCCACCCGTGACGATCACGGTTCGGCCAACCAAACTGTCGTCGCTGAGGTCGTCCCAACCAGATAGGCGGGAACGAACTTGGTAGCCGATGTTGGTGAAGCTGGTGACGACCGGCGCTTCGATCACCTTGTCGACGACGTTGCCGACGACTCGAGCAATGGTCACGCTGCAGCGCTCTTGATCACGGTGCCGTCGAGCACCCGTTCCAGCCCTGCAGCCGCCTTGTCGCCGGGGCCTTGAAATCCCTTGCCGAGGAGCTTGTCGAAGATCGACAGCGGCCCGTTCAGCAGCAGTTCTGCGTGATATCCGACGATCGATCCCGACCCATCGGGCTCGACGGTGATCGTGTCGATCGAGGTGAAGAATCGATTGGTGCCCTTGACCACGAAGCGGTGCGGCGGGTCGAACTCGGTGGTGACGTAGCGGAACGGGAGGTTTCCGACTGGGCCCTTCACGCTGAGATCGTATTCGGCGCCCATTCCTGGCTCGCCACCCATCACTTGCTCGGCCGAGACCGTGCCCGGATCCCACTCGTCGAAGTTCCGGAGGTCCGACATGTACGCAAACGCTTCGCCTGCTGATTTCGAGCTCTGAATCGACGTGCGGTAGTGGGCCATGATGGGGTTCTCCTGGGGTAGATCTTCGGGTGTTCGAACGCGAACGTCCGAACACCTACCCACTTTTCGGAGCCACCATGCAATCTGGATGCAACTTCGAGCGGATTTCCGACAACCCAGCCCACCGTGTCGCGATCTCAGGCGTCATTCACTACAGAACGCGACGCGCTGCGTATCTGGTGCGGCGGCTACTTGCATCGACCGTTGGTTGAACCACGTCGCCTTCGCCGAGGTGCCACCGGGCAACCACGTCGGCAAACGTGCCGCCCCCGTTCAACACGCCTGCGACCACGGCTGCTTGTACTGCGGCGCCGGTGGCGACGGTTTCGTCGGAATGTGGAACCACCACCGGCCGACCGCTGAGGTCGGCAAGCCGTTGCCGGTACGCCGTTGACCGAGACCCCCCACCGACGAGAAACAGCCGACCGTCGCACGCCGCTCCTTGTGATCGCAGCGCATCCAGCCCGTCGAGCAACCCACACAGCACACCGTCGTGCGCAGCGAGTGCCAACTGCTCGCGAGTGGTCGCGTTGGTGAGCCCCATCCATGTGCCGGTGGCGTCGGGCAGGTTCGGGGTTCGCTCGCCATCGAAATACGGCACCAACATCACCTCACCAGGGTCAGCGACCGCTGCCGTTGCCAGGTCGGCCAAACCCGCCGGATCGGTACCGAGCCACCGCGCCACGGTGTCGGTGACCTTGGTGGCGTTCAGTGTGCACACGAGCGGAAGGAAGTGGCCGGTAGCCGACGCGAACCCAGCAACCGCACCGGACGGGTCGCGGGTAGGCGTTGCCGATACAGCGAACACCGTTCCCGAGGTGCCCAGCGATACGGCGACGTCACCTACAGCAAGGCCCAAGCCGAGCGCTGCTCCCATGTTGTCGCCGCTACCAGGCCCGACCACCACACCGCTTGGGAGCCCGAGCGTTGTGCTCGCTTCGTCGGTCAGCAGACCGGCTGCCTCGGTTGCTTCGAGAACCCGGGGCAGCTTCGACAACCACATCGAACCAACGAGCCCAGCGGCCTCGAGCACTTCCGACACGTAGGCACCGGTTCCGGCGTCGAACCAACCGGTGCCTGACGCATCGCCGCGGTCGGTGACGTGTTGACCGGTGAGTTTCCAGGTGAGGTAATCGTGGGGCAGCATCACTTTGGACACGAGGCTCAAGACGTCGGGCTCGTGTTGCGCCACCCAGGCGAGTTTGGTGATCGTGATCGCGGCAACTGGGCACGTACCGACGAGTTCCGCCCAACGATCTCCCCCGAGTGCGTCCACCAGCGAAGCTGCCTGAGGAGCCGAGGTGGTGTCGTTCCACAACTTGGCTGGTCGAACCGGCAGCCCGTCGCCACCGACGAGTACGAGGCCGTGTTGTTGTCCGGCAACCGACAGCGCGACCACTGCGGAGCGCACGTCGTCAGGGAGCGCGGCGCACGCCTCGGCCAGTGCAGCCCACCAAGCCCTGGGGTCTTGCTCTGACACCGGCGGGGTTGTCGGTGGGTGCTTGGCCGATGCCGTGGCGACCACACGTCCGGTGACCAGGTCGCGCGCCTCCACCTTGACCGACTGCGTCGACGAATCGACCCCCAGCACCACACCTGACGAGAGGTGTCTGACACCATTCGTCAGGTCGGTCATGGTGGTCACTGGGCTAGGTCGATGTAGCGGTGCACCACGCCTTCGAGGACCTCTTGGCGACCCGATGTCGGCTGCGGCGCCGGTGCATCCATTTGGCGGGCGTGCAACGTTGCGAGGGTTTCTTCTCCGCTCATGATCCGCCTCCCCAACGCTCCTTGCCACCCGGCGTATCGCTGTTCCAACGGTCCCGACAGAGCGCCGTCTTCGATCATGTCGGCAGCCACGAGCAACGACTTGGCCATCACGTCGATCCCTCCCACATGACCGTGGAACAGGTCGGCACGGTCGATGGACTGACGGCGCAGTTTCGTGTCGAACATGAGCCCCCCGGTGGTGAACCCCCCGGCCTTCAGAATCTCGAGCATGCCGAGCGACATGTGTTCGACCGAGGACGGGAACCGGTCGAGGTCCCATCCCAAACGGTCATCGCCGGCGTTGGCGTCGATGGATCCGAAAATGCCGCAGTTGGCGGCGGTGGCGACCTCGTGGTTGAAGTCGTGACCGGACAACGTGGCGTGGTTGACCTCGATGTTGACCTTGAACTCGTTCTCCAAGCCGTACTTCTGGGGGAAGCCGAACACGGTGGCCACGTCGTAGTCGTACTGGTGCTTGGTGGGTTCTTGCGGCTTCGGTTCGATGAGGAGGGCACCATCGAACCCGATCTCGTGCTTGTGCGCGACGACCATGTTGAGGAACCGTCCGAGTTGATCGAGTTCGCGCTTCATGTCGGTGTTCAGCAACGACTCGTACCCCTCGCGCCCACCCCACAACACGTAGTTGGCGCCGCCCAGTTTGTGGGTGGCTTCGAGTACGTGGCATACCTGTGCGGCGGCGTGGGCGAACAGTTCCGGATCTGGGTTGGTGGCCGCGCCAGACATATATCGGCGGTGCGAGAAGGCGTTGGCGGTTCCCCACAACAACCCCACGCCCGTGTCTGCCTGATATTGACCGGCGAGGTCGACCATCTCGTCGAGGTTGGCGCACGACTCTTTGAATGTCGCACCCTCGGGGGCGATGTCGCGGTCGTGAAATGCGTAGAACGGCGTGCCGAGCTTCGTGAAGAACTCGAAGGCGGCGGCCATCTTCGCTTTCGCAGCCGACATGGGTTCGACACCCACCTCGAGCCACGGACGGTCCATCGTGCCCTCACCAAAGATGTCTGAACCCGGCCAGTTGAAGCTGTGCCAGTAGCACGCGCCAACGCGGAGATGATCTCGCATGGTCTTGCCAGCGACCACCCGGTCGGCGTCGTACCAGCGGAACGCCAACGGATTGGTGCTCTCGGGGCCTTCGTAGGCGATGGGATCAATGCTTTCAAAGAAGCTCATGGTGATGCTTTCAACAGTGGAGAGTTCAGGCGAACTCGGAGACGAGCACGGTTCGGCGTTCGGCAACCGAGCGGCTGGCAGCGAGGCCGAGGACGAGGGGCGCACGGCCGTCGGCCAAAGTGACTGGTGACGGTGCACCTTCGCGGACGACGGCGACGAAGGCAGCCCACTCGGCGATGTACGACGGGATGTATCGGTCGAGGAAGAAGTACGGGATGGTGTCGTGACGCGACCCGGCCGCAGTGCGCAGCACGGTAGTGGTGGAGTACGGGTTCTCGGACTGTGCCAGGCCGCCCGAGCCGAACACTTCGACGCGCTGGTCGTAGCCGTACACCGCTTGTCGGGAGCCGTCGATCGTGGTGAGGGCGCCGTTCTCGTGGCGCATGGTGACCACGATGGTGTCGTAGTCACCGGCCTCGCCAATAGCTGGGTCCACTCGAACCGCGGCGAAAGCAGTGACTTCGGTGACTTCGCTACCGACCACGAACCGGGCCATGTCGAAGTCATGGATCGTCATGTCGTTGAAAATGCCGCCCGATACAGCGATGTATGCGATGGGCGGCGGGGCGGGGTCGCGGCTGGTGATGCGGCACATGTGCACCTCGCCGACGTCACCGCTCAACACGCTGTCGCGCACACCCTTGTGGCTCGGGTCGAATCGACGGTTGAAGCCCACCTGCACGGCGATGCCGGCGGCGTCGCAGGCAGCGATGCCACGGTCTACTTCTGACAAGTTCAACGAGAGCGGCTTCTCGATGAAGACCGCCTTGCCCGCCTCGGCCGCGCCGACAAGGAGATCGATGTGGGTGTCGGTGGCCGAGCAGATGGCGACGGCGTCGATGTCAGTCGAGGCGAACATCTCTTCGGGCGTCAAGATCGGCACACCGTGCTTGGTTGCCACCTCCTGCGCGGCGGCGTCGATCACGTCGTAAACCGCAGCGAGTGCGGTTCCATCGACCTGAGTGGCGAGCAAGTCGGCATGCATCCTTCCGATGCGACCGCAGCCAAGCAAGCCGATGCGGACGGGGTGGGACGATGTCATTGCGGGAACTCCGATGATTCGACTGACGACTTGCCAGATAGTGCGGTGGTGCGAGACGCGGCGTTGACGAGGGACGCGTCGAGCGGCTGCAGGGTGGAAACGATGCGGCCGTCCACCTCGTCGACGGCGTACACGGCGAGCGGGGTGCGTGCCGGGCGCCGGGTGGGAGCACCGGTGCGAGCATCGAAGCGGGCGTTGTGCTTCGGGCATTCGATCTCGCCGTCGATGAGCGCACCGTCGCAGAGGTGGAACTGTTGGTGGGTGCAATAGCCGTCGGCGAGGGTCAACGAGCCGTCATCGAGGCGACCGAGAACATACGAGGCGGCGGGGCGGTCATCGGCTGCAGCGATGTCGATGCGCCGCAGCGCCCCTCGGGTCATGCCGATGGCGTCGCCCAGGTCGAACCGGCCGTCGGTGTTCGGCGCGGCGGGCGAATGGAAGAACGCCGTTTCACCAACATCGATGCGGGCAGCCTTCGCACGGGCGGGGGGCAGATCGAGCGGAATCTCGTAGCTGTGATCGTGCTGCTGCTTCCACAACGTGGAGAAGATCTCACGGTACGCCGATGCGACGTTGGGTTTGATGGGTGCCAACTGATCGCCGATTTCGGCATGCAGTACAGGGAGCGCGTGGTATGGCACGCTCGGAAAGATGTGGTGCTCGACGTGGTAGTTCATGTTGAGATACAGGAACCGCAGCACGGGGTTCATGCGAACCGACCGACTGTTGAGCCGGTGGTCGAGCACGTCTTCGCGCATGCCCGCGTGTTGGGTGATCCCGAAGAACACCATGAGCCAGCCGCCATAGATCGTGGGCAGGCCGACGAACAGCAGCGGCACGATCGACTGAATGGCGATGGCCCACGCCACGATGCCAGCGGTGATCGCGACGAACACTCTCGCTTCCCACACCACCTTGCGGAGTTCGCTTTCGGGCACGAAGTCGCGAATGCCGTCGTCGAGGGAACCGAACGCGTTCTTCACGAGCCGCCAACCCATGAGCGACCCGCCCTGCAGGTGGGTGAACGCAAACGCGGCGCGCCATGCGTTCGATGGCCGCTCGAACAGGATCTCGGCGTCGCGACCGACGATGATCGTGTCGGTGTGGTGACGGTAGTGCGACCAGCGCCACGTGGTGGGCCCACGCCACAACATGAAGCACGCCAGGTAGTAGATGATCTCGTTGGCGGCAGTGTTGGCGAAGGCGGTGCCGTGACCGTGCTCGTGCCAGCGGGCGTCCGCCGCCCCGCCGTACAGCGCGCCGTACACGATGAACGGCAACACTGCCCACCAGCTGGGCAACAACACGAACGCCGTCACACCACTGGCGATCAAGAGCCCGAGCCACAACACCGTGTCGCGAGCTGCCCGACCGTTCGAGCGCGCTTGCAGGCCACGCATGACCGCCGGTTCGATCTCTGGTTGGAACCACGCTGCTTCCACCAGACCACGAGCCTCGGCGCGACCGCGCTCTGGCCCAGTGAGCGAGTAATCCCTCGCAAACTGACGGGAGGTGTCTGACCCCATTCGTCAGGCCTGTTCTAGGGATTTCACGGTTTCCCAGTGACCGGACTCGCAGGAACGCAACCATGCCTGTTGGAAGCTGACGTACTCGACCGCTTGGGCGAAACCCGGGTTGTGCTGGGTGCCGCGTGCGACTGAAGAGAGGAACTCGAAGTTCTCGATGACCTTGAGGTCTTCGTAGCCGATGGCGTTGGCGTCGCCGGGCACGAAATGACCGTGATACGGATACCGGTCGCCGGCGTACACCTTGGTGTAGCCACGTGGTGCGACGCCGGATTCGTCGACGATGTACACGTCCATCTCGTTCATCGTTTCCAGGTTCCAACGCAACGAGCCCTTGGTGCCGTAAACCTCGAAGGCCATCTGCGACTCGGGGCCGATGATCGCCCGTGACGATTCGAACGTGCCACGAGCACCGTTGGCGAACGTGACCATCGCCGCCGCGTAGTCCTCGTTCGTGACCGCTCCGGTGGGGTCGCCAGGCTTGCCGCGGTCGTAGTGCGTGCCGCCCGGAGTGGGCAACGGCCGGTCGCGAATGTACGTCTCCATCGTTCCACTCACCGTACTGATCGGCCCGACCAACATGGTCGCGAGGTCGACAGAATGCGACAAGATGTCGCTCGATACCCCGTAACCGGCCTCGTCGACGAGGAACCGCCACGACAGCAAGCCCATGGGGTCGGCGCCGTACATCGAGAAGAACCGGCCGCGGTAGTTGGTGATCTCACCGAGCACGCCGCCGTCGATGAGGTCTTTGGCGTGGCGCACCAGTGGTGCCCACCGGTAGTTGTAGCCAACGCCGGTGACGACGCCCGCTTGTCGGGCGGCTGCTGCCACCCGCACCGTCTGATCGGGCTTGCCACCCACCGGCTTCTCGCAGAACACGGCTTTACCGGCCTGTGCCGCCGCAACGGCGACCGCTTCATGGAGCATGTTCGGCGCGGTGATGTAAACCACGTCCACATCGGGATGGTCGATGACGTCTTGCCACTGCTCGACGGCGTGCTCGAAGCCGAACCCGTCGAGTGCCTGCGCACGCCGTTCGGGGCTGTTGTCGCCAATCACGACGAGGCGAACGTCGAACTCACGCTCGGGAAACAGTGAGGCGAGTCGCGCCGCTGACCGGGAGTGAGCCATGCCCATCCACCCGAATCCAACGATGCCGATACCCAATACAGGACGTTCACTCATGAAATGTTGCCTTTTGCGGGGGAGGAGGCGAGTCGCTCGGCGAACTCACCTTGAGAAATGGAAACCCGTACGGAATCAACGGGGGCGAAGCGACCGGTTCGCTTGCGGCCGTCAGGGGATCAGCGGATACGTCGCTTCGCTCCTTTTCATTCCGCTGATTTCCCCCTGTGTCTATTGGCGTCGCCAACCGGACAGGCTCGGCAGAGCCTCCCCTATCCGCTCGGCTCCTTAGTCGAGAGCTGCGTGCAGCTCGTGCTCGAGTGCCTCGAGCTCGGCACCGCCAGCCATGAGGCCGGTGAGTTCGTCGACGCTGATGTCTTCTTTGGCGAACGAGCCCATGGAGTGGCCGCGGTTGAGAATGAGGAAACGGTTGCCGACTGGGTAGGCGTGCCGCGGGTTGTGGGTGATGAAGATCACCGCGAGACCTTGCCTTCGAGCTTCGACGATGCGCTTCAGCACCACACCCGACTGTTTCACGCCGAGCGCCGAAGTGGGCTCGTCGAGAATCAGGACCTTTGCACCGAAATAGCCGGCGCGGGCGATGGCGACCGACTGGCGCTCGCCACCTGACAGCGTGCCCACCGGCTGTTCGGTGTCGCGAATGTCGATGCCCATTTTCGCCATCTCTTCTTTCGCGATGGACTTCGCTTTCGCTTGATCGATCCACTTGAGGGGCCCGATGCCCTTGGTGGGCTCGGCGCCGAGGAAGAAGTTGCGCCACACCGACATGAGGGGCACCATGGCCAGGTCTTGGTACACGGTGGCGATTCCGACGGCGAGTGCGTCGCGCGGCGACGAGAACTGAACCGACTCACCATTGACGCGAATGTCGCCCTCGGTCTGCTGGTGCACACCGGCAAGGATCTTGATGAAGGTCGACTTGCCGGCGCCGTTGTCGCCGAGCACACAGGTGACCTCGCCCGCGTTCACATGGGTGCTCACATCTTTGAGGGCGATGATGTTGCCGTAATACTTCGTGACGTTGTCGAGTTCGAGCAGTGGAGTGCCGGAGCTGGTCATGTCGTCGCCTTTCGCTCGGATGGTTTCGGGAGGTACATCACCTGGATCGACACGGGGATCATCGTCTCAGCCCTTCGGCGCGTGCGCGGATGGAACGGTTGGCGATGACGGCAAGCAGCAGAATCACACCGAGGAACAAGAACCGCCAGTCTGAGTTCCACCGCGAAAACGGAATCCCCAACGTGGCCATCGCCACGATGATGGCGCCGATGGAACCTCCGAAAGCCGAGCCATACCCCCCGGTGAGCAGGGTTCCACCAACGACAGCAGCGATGATGTAGTCGAATTCTTCACCGTCGCCGGTGGAAGCCTGGATGGTGTTGAGTCGGAATGCGAGCAGAATGCCCACCAACCAGGCAGCGCCGGCAACCAACATGAACAGCTGGGTCTTCGTACGAGCGGCTGGCACACCCACCTGACGTGAGGCCTCCTTGTTGCCACCGACCGCGAAGGTCCAGCTGCCGAAGCGGGTGCGGCCGAGGACCCAGGTCAACACCGCCGTGAACCCGACGAACCACACGATGCGCATGCTGAACTTGACCGGGGGAATACCAGCATCGATCTCGGCCTGCACGGTGAACAGCAGCTTGAAGACGAAGCCGATGGCTGCGGCCACCACGCCGACGGTGACCAGACGCCCCCCGAGGTGATCGGCGGCCGAGTTCGGCCGCCGGCGCTCGGTGAACAGCAAGCCCAGAATGGCCCAGATGGCCACGATCAAGGCCACCGCCAGCATGACGCCGAAGGCCTCGGAACGGAACTTTACGGCCGTGGATTCGGACCGGATGAAGAACGCCAGGGCTACGGTCGCCACGCTGATCAACATCGTGACGGCGGCACGCGTGGCGAGGCTGGTCCGCTTGGCGTGGGCAACGGCCATCATCAGCAGGGTGTAGCCCGAGAGACCGAAGATCAACATCAATGTGGCCCGGAAGCCTTGCTTGGTCCATGGAAAGATGAAGGCGCTGGTGTCGTTGGCGTCCCAGGCCTTGGCGGCGATGACAAAGCCGATGAGCGCAGCGACGCCCAGCCCCGCGAACTTGACGACCGGCGTGGTCAACATGAGATTGCCACGCTCTCCGGCAGGTTCGAATCTCCAGGTGGAGTACCCGTGCAAGGCGACCGCCATGCCGACGGCGATGACTGCCGCACCGAGCCAGTTGCCGGTGGTGTTGTCGGTGACGTGCAGCACTGCGATGCCAGCAATCGTTCCCGCAACGCCGATCACGAACTGCACCAACCCGGACTGCTTCATACCCTCGGACCGTCGGTCGAAATGCATCTCGTGCACCGCGAGGGTGACGAGGGCGATACCACCGAGCACGCCCACCAGGTACACCGCGTCGCGGGTGTCCCAGACGTGCTTGGTTCGGTCCCACTCCCCGGCGAAGATCTTTTGGAAGAAGTCGTAGCCGGCCCCTTCATCGGCGCGGCCCACCTGAATCTGATCGACGATCAACTTGGCGAACCCGAGTTTGGCCCCTTTCAACACGAAGAATGTGGCCAAGGTGATGATGAAGCTCGGCAAGGCCGTCTTCTCGACCATCCATCCGTTGAAGAACCCGATCGCCATGGCGACGGCGAACGACAGCGGAATTGCCACGACGTAGGGCAGCCCGGCGCCGCCCATGTCGCCGGTTTCTTTGACCAACAAGATGATGAGCATGCCCATCGCGCCCGTACTGGCACCAGACGACAAGTCGAACTCGCCACCGATCATCAGCATCGACACCGCTACGGCCATGATGCCGAGGGTCGACGCGTAGTCCAGGATTCCTGCTGCACCATTGGCGTTGCCGAATGGCACCGCAACAGCCCAGAAGAACAACCAGATCCCGACCGCTCCGAGCAGGGCGCCGATTTCGGGACGAATGAAGAGGCGCTGGAACACGCCCCGGTAGGCGAGTCGTTCATCGCCTCGCGCTGCACTCATTGCCGCTACGGCAGCTGCACTTGCGTCGGTCCTCGAGACCTACCCCCGTTGGTTCAGATGAAGGATGTGAATCAGGTTGAGGTCAAGAGCTCGGGGCCGCACTGGCGGCCCCGAGCTTCTCAACACTTCAGGGTGTTCTGAAAGCTTGCTGATTGCTCCGAGGAGCGATCAGCGGGTGCCTTCTGCGACGAGGGCCTTGACCACTGCCGCGTTCTCGGGGGTGACGAATCCCGGACCCGTGAGGATCGGGAGTCCACCACCGAGGGTGTTCTGGTTGGTGACGTTCAAGTACAGGAGCAGGATCGAAACATAACCCTGCAGGTACTGCTGCTGGTCGACGGTGAAGGCGATGTCGCCTGCCTCAATGGCGTCGATGATTTCCGGGGTGATGTCGAAGCCGGCCACGGGGATCTCGAGGCCCGCGTCTTGGGCGGCACGGAGGCCGGACACGGCGATGACCGGACCAGTTCCCATGAAGCCGTCGATGTCGGGGTCAGCGGCCATTGCGGCAGCGATGGTGTTCTGCTGCTCGGTCTGGTCGGCGTCGAGACCCATGAACTGGGTGACGACTTCGCCCGAGAAGGTCTCGGCGAGACCTTCGCAACGCTCTTCGAGTGCGACGTTCGACTGCTCTTGCACGCCACAGAGGATCTTCGTGGCACCCAAGTCGTTGAAACGCTCACCAGCGCCGTTGCCGGCGATGACTTCGGTCTGGCCCACGTGCGTGAGTGCGCCGATCTCCTGGTAATCGTTCGAACCCGAGTTGAGGGTGATCACTGGGATGCCCTGTTCGACGGCGCCTTGGAGCGGGCCGACCAACTGGTCGGGGCTCGGCAACGAAGCGGCGATGCCGTCGGTACCTTCGCCAATGGCCTGCTCGATGAGCTGAACCTGCACACCGGGGTCGTTGTTCGAGCCGAGCCACACAGCGGTGACGCCGAGGTCTTCGGCAGCCGCTTCCATGCCACGCTGCACGACCGACCAGAACGGGCCGTCGTCTGAGTGGGTGATCATGTGGAACGTGAGGTCGCTGCCTTGGCTGGCGTCGACGGTGTCGGTCGAACCTTCTGTAGTGGCGGCGCCACCCTCGGTGTTCTCAGTCTCGGCATCGGTGCTCTCGGTTTCGCCAGCTGTGGTGTCGGAGGCTTCTTCGCCGCCGGCTGCTGTGGTGTCGGACGCTTCATCATCGTCCCCACCGCAAGCGGCGAGGACGAGCGACAGTGCGGCGACTGGTGCGATTACGGTACGCATTTTCTTCATGTGATTGGTTCCCCCATCTGAGTGTTCGGTCTGTACTTCCGAGGCGCCCCAGCGGGATATCGGCACGGTTTGGAGCGTGGTCTAGACGTGAAGCCCAAACTTGGCACCGAAACTGAGAACTTATCCCCCATGGACGCTTCACTGTTGAAGCGCTCTAATCATTGTGCTTCAATCAGGTGTTGTCAAGGTCAATGGCAACAAGGGGGGGAATTTCGTGCCGAAGCCAACGATGGACGACGTCGCGCGCAGAGCTGGTGTGTCGCGCGCTCTGGTGAGCCTGGCGTTGCGCGGCTCGGACAAAGTTGCAGACTCCTCGCGCCGCGCCGTGCTGGCGGCCGCCGACGAACTCGGGTACCGCCCGAACCTCGCCGCTCGAAATCTCGCGAGCAAGCAGACTCGCACCATCGGTCTGATCATCAACGATCTGCATAATCCGTACTTTCCCGGCATCGCCGACGGCGCCCACGACGCAGTGGGACGGTTCGGATACCGATTGCTGATGAACTCGGCGTTTCTCAGCCCTCGCGATGAGATCGCTGCGATCGAGATGTTCATCGACCTGCAGGTGGACGGTGTGATTCTCACCGGCGGTATGGCGTCGTCGAAGGCGATCGAACACGCAGCGCGGGCGGTTCCCATGATCGTGGTGAGCCGGCCGTTGCCGTCCTCGTTGCTCGACACGGTGAACAACGACGACTATCTCGGCTCGACCATGGTGGTCGAACATCTCATCGCGCTCGGCCATCGCCACATCGCCCATATTTCGGGCGGGCCGGCAGCAGGCGCGCCGCAACGTCTGGCCGGGTACGAGGAGACCATGCGGGCGCATGGGCTGGAGCGGCACGTCGAAATCGGCGCGTTCACCGAGGTGTCTGGCGTTGCTGCTGCTCAGCGCATCTTGGCGAGTGGTCGCGCGGTCACGGCGATCTTCGCTGGCAACGATCTCAGCGCGCTCGGCGTACTCGATGTGCTCGACGCTGCGAGTCGGGCGGTACCAGACGTCATTTCGCTCGTGGGCTACGACAACACGTCGGTCGCAGCGCTGCGCCACATCGGGTTGACGTCAGTCGAGCAACAACGACACGAGCAGGGTGAACTGGCGGTGAGCTTGCTCATCGAGCGGATCGAACACGGCCGCACCGAATCGGTCCAACGAGTGGTCACCCCGACGCTGGTAGTACGAGGCACAACAGCCCCACCCCCACCCTGACGTTCGGGGTCAGACCCCCAGCGTCAGTTCTGACGGTGGGGGTCTGACCCCGTCTGACGGTGGGGGTCTGACCCCGAACGTCACCCCGAACGTCAGGGTGTTTGTTGGTTCTGGTCAGGAGTGAAGTTTTCGAAGTAGCGGCTGGGGGTGGGGCCGCGCTGGCCTTGGTACTTCGAACCCTTGGCACCTTTGCCGTAGGGGAGCTCGGCAGGCGTGGTCATGCGCATCACGCTGATCTGGCCGATCTTCATGCCGGGGTACAGCGTGATCGGCAGGCTGGCCACGTTGGCCAACTCGAGCGTGATGTGACCGTCGAAACCGGCGTCGATGAACCCTGCGGTGGAATGGATCAACAGCCCGAGTCGACCGAGACTCGACTTGCCTTCCACACGGCCGACGAGGTCGTCGGGCATGGCCACACGTTCCAGCGTGGACCCCAGAACGAACTCGCCTGGATGCAGCATGAACGGCTCGTCGCCGACGCCGTCTTCGTTCACCGGCATCTCCACCAGTTCGGTGAGGGCGGTCATGTCCTTCTTCACGTCGATCACACCGGCGGTATGGTTGCGGAAGACGCGAAACAAGTTCGAGATGCGAACGTCGATCGACGACGGTTGGATGAGCGTTTCGTCGAGCGGCTCGATGAGAATTCGACCAGCCGCGATCTGCTCGCGCAACGTGGTGTCAGACAAGATCATGGGTGCATCACGGCCCCGAACCCTAGTGCCCGGCGTGCGTGCGGCTGTTCGTCAGCTCGCGCCTCACGTGGTTTCGTGACGAGGTTCCCGTGGTGGCGAGTCGGCTTCAACCAGGCGCGATCCCAACCACCACGGCACCAGTTGCCCGGCGGCGATGAGCAGTGTAAGGAGGACGACGACCAGCCTGATCCATGTGATCGAGACGTCGAGGTCTTCGCGCCCGGTGATCGCAAGCACGCGGGCGTCGTTGGCGGCGATGCGGTACGAGTCGAGCAGCGCCTCGGTGTCGTCGAGCGCATCGCGGCTGGCAGCGATGTTGGCAACGAATCCGTCGACCTCAGACGTGAGTGCCCCAGAGTTTTCGGAGAACCCGCCGAGTTCCTCGCCAATGACGGTGAGCTGTTCACCGAGCGGATCGAGCGCGGACCGCAGGTTGGCGATGGCATCTGGAAACGGCACCTCCGGGTCGTAGTCGGGACCGAATGGCACACTCGACAAGGCGTTGAGGGCGGAGTCGACCGTGGCGCCCAACTCCTCCACCGTCAAGAGTGCGGCGTCGATGTCGACGAACGTTTCTGGAAGGGTGCTAGCCAGATCGGAAGTGGCATCGGCGACGCCAGAGACGTTGTCGATCGTTGCACCTATGGTCTCGGTCATGGCCGAGATGGTCGCCAAGCCGTCGTCGAGCGTGACGATCAGGGCGTCGGCCACATCGATCGTCTCGCTCAACGTCACCGCCACGTCAGCGCCGATGACCAGGCTGCGATCGACATTCGTTTCGAGGTCACCTAGAAAGTTCCAGGTGACGATCCCGGCCACCACGGCGACCGCCACGCCGAACAGTGCGATCGTCTGCATGGCGCGACCCACGCGGCGAGTGGATGCGCCGACCGGCAGCCAGGCTTCGCCCGTGGCGGCTGCAGCTCGGTCATCGGCCACGTTGGCAGAAATCCACAGCGTCGACGCCGCCTCCCCCGGCGCACCGTCTTGCTCTCGGCCTTGTTCCGCCAGATCGAACCCACCCGTCATTACGCACTGGTCCTCAGTCGGCGGCGCAGGCCGATGATGGCTAGCGCTCCGTAGACGACGATCGTAGCTGCGAGGCCAACGAGCGTAGAGGTGGCCGGCTGGACGCCGCGCAGCATCACGTCTTGCATCGATTGAACCCCGTACGTCACCGGCAGCAACCACGAGATCAGACGGACCGGGTAGACCAGACCTTCGATCGGCAAGATGAAGCCACTGAAGAAGAGGCCGGCGAGCAGGGCGAGCATTGCGTACTGCACTGCTTGCGTCTCGGTGGCCGACACCAGCGCGAACACCATGCCGAGGGCCAGCGAGGCGAGGAGCACACCGATGATCATCGCCGCCAGCCACCCGATCGAGCCAGCCAGTTCGAGCCCGAGCCCGAACACCGATGCGGCAACGAGCGCCGCGCCCACGGCACAGCCGACGATCAAATATGCCACCACCTTGCCGATGATGATCTCGATCGACGACAGGGGGCCGACCCGCATCAGTTCGAACAGGCCGGTGCGTCGATCGCGCACGATCGAGAGCGCAGCGAAGGTGAGCGCCACGTGCTGCAGCAACAGCGCCAGAGCGGCGGGGGTGAAGTAGTCCGTCGGGTTGATCGAACGCCCGGACACGTTCTCCGTGTCGCTGACGAACGGCCGCACCAGCACCTTGGGGTCGAGCACTACCGAGTCGTTGAGCTCGGTTGCGAGGACGCTCACGGATTCCGCAATCTGAGTGAGCTCTTCGTCGCTGATCGAGCCGTCGGCTTGTATGACCCGCTCGCTGATTGCTGCGGATTGGTCGCGAAGTTCTGCGATGCGTTCGACACGGTCGCTCGTAGATCCGAGCTCGGTGAGCACGTCGCTCGAGCTCGCCAGGGCCTCGTCGATTTGAGTCAAGGCAGCGTTCAGCGTCGCTCGATCGCCGACGGGATCTGCGGCGAACGCTTCGGCACCTACCACGAGGGCATCGCCGAGGTCGGCCGCCGGGGTCAACTCGGTCTGGGCGGTCGTGGCGAGCGTCTCGAGCACCATGAAGTTGACTTCCTGCACGGCGAGCTGGGCGGCAACTTGAATAGCACCTTGCTGAATGGGGTCCAGTTCGTCGTGAAGCACTTCGATGGTGGCGTTCGAGCCGGACAGCACCGTTCCAGCCGGGTCGTCGGGGAAGACGACGACCACGTCCACCTCGCCGGCAGCTAGTGCCGCCCGACCTTCGTCCACCGTGGCCACCATGCCCACGGACGTGATGTAGTCGTTGAGATCCTCCTCGTACGTCGTGAGGACGTCGGCGTAGATCGAGTCTTGCGGGCCGACGAAGATCGCCCGCTTGGCCAGGTCGGTGTTGGAGTATCCCGACCCGAACAAGAGCAGCAGGATGAAGGGCCCGAGAACCAGCAGCAACACGAGGCGCGGTTGGCGAATGATCTCGACGATCTCTTTGCGCACGAACGAGAACGAGCGAACCACCATCGCCCATGGCGCACTGACCCGGCGAACGTTGGCTCGGCTGTCACGAGGCGCCAACATCTCGCACCTCCTCGTCACGAGCGGCAGCTCGAGCCGGTTCGGCCGGCTGGTCAGCGCTGCGATTGTCCACCGGGGGAGGCGGAAGGGGCTCGGTTTCACCGTCCGGCGTCGCAGTCTGAGCCGCGTCGGATTCGTCTGGTTCGGTGAGGTCGGATTCGTCTGGTTCGTTGAGGTCGGATTCGATCATCGTGCCGCCACTGCGGTGGCGCTCGACGATCTGCACGAATGCTTCGTCGAAATCAACGACGTGCTCGGCGACTTCGTCCACGCGGAGCCCGAGGGAATCGAGCGCCGAACCCAGGTTCGCCATCGCCGTCTCGGCATTGTCCACGACGAGCCGTGCGGTTCTGACGTCGATCCGGTCGGCGCCACCGACCACGAAGTCGAACTCGGCCAACCGTCGTAGTGCGTCATCCCCCACAGCGTCGGCGAAGGTGACGTCGACTACTTCACCTTCGAACGCCGCCTTGCGAAGATTTGCCGGAGTGTCGAACAGCAGTAGTTCGCCATCACTCAACAGCCCGACCAGATCGCATTCACTAGCCTCGCCGACGTACTGCGTGGTGATCACGAGCGTCTTGCCCTGGGCTGCGAGTTCGCGAAACCTCGCCCAGAACTTGTCTCGGAGAATCGGGTCGATCCCGGCGGTGGGCTCGTCGAGAAAAACGACTTCGGGATCATGAACGAACGTTGCGGCCAGGCTCAGTCGGCGCTGCATACCGCCGGAACTGTCGGAGACTCGCTTCGAACGATGCTCGCCGAGTTCGACCCAGTCGAGCAGTTCGTTGAGGCGCCGCCGACGGCGGAAGGGCAGACCGTACATGGATGCGTGGAAGCTGAGGTTCTCGGCCAACGACAGATCGGGGAACAACGCCGGGGTTTGGGGAAGGTAGCCGATTCGGGCGCGTTCGCGGGTGGTGAGCTCATGCGACTGCGTGCCCGACACAGCGGCGACCCCGGAGGTGGGGTGCAGCAGACCGGTGAGCAAGCGCACCGTGGTGGTCTTGCCGCAACCGCTCGGGCCGATCAAGCCGACGATGGTTCCGGGCTCGACGTGCAGGTCCAGCGGTTTGATCACCTCGTGATCAGCAAACGACTTCGTCAGTTCGCTCGCGTACACGCCTTGCGACGGGATGTCTCTCCGAGGCGGGTTGGATCTGTTAGCGCGACTGGACGGTTGAGCGTTGCCGCGGTCGGTCGCGGTGGGGCGCAGTGCGGTTGCAGAAGGGCGGGACGTTGTGGCGGCTGTTGACGGAGCGCTCCCGGCGACCGAATCTGCTCGCTGCTGTTCTGGCGTGACGCCGGCGGGTGCCCGGGTCGAGGACATGTAGACGTAACCTCTCCTTGGCCGGGATCGCAGGAGTGCCCCGGCGTAGCCGGACCAGTACCCGTCACCCCGCCCGCTCAAACCAGCTGCAGCAAGATGCCCGGCACGACAGCAAGATGCCCGGCACGACGACCGCGACGACGAAGGCAGCTACGACGACGAGTGTGCCGGCACTCCCTCGCCCTTCCTCCTACTTACCTGCCGGCACCGACGCAACGCGTCGCTACCGGCTCTGCAAGCCGGCCCTCGCCGGACGCTGGAGTTCCCTTCCAACGTCCGGCGTCGGGACGGCCTCGGCGGGCTAATCGGTGCGATCCCCTGCATCGCCTGCGTGACACACCGCCAGTTCGTCACCACGACGGGTGACCAGGACCA